>JBAXRP010000546.1:0-1511 GCA_037131145.1 Bacteroidota bacterium | reverse complement strand
CCTCTGTGGAAACTTCCGAATTGCTTAGCCGTATGCTCAAGCGAAAGAACATTCCGCACAATGTGCTGAATGCCAAGCTACATGCCCGTGAGGCTGATATTGTTGCTGAAGCTGGCCGTGCCGGTACTGTCACTATTGCAACCAACATGGCAGGTCGTGGTACCGACATCAAACTTGGACCGGGAGTAAAGCAAGCTGGTGGATTGGCCATCATCGGTACGGAACGGCATGAATCGCGGCGTGTCGACCGCCAGTTGCGCGGTCGTGCAGGACGCCAGGGGGATCCGGGTAGTTCGCAGTTCTTTGTTTCACTTGATGATGACCTGATGCGCATGTTCGGCTCCGACCGCATTGCAAAAATCATGGACCGCATGGGAATTAAAGACGGAGAGGTCATCCAGCATTCAATGATTACAAAATCAATAGAACGTGCCCAGAAAAAGGTTGAAGAAAACAACTTTGGCGTCCGAAAAAAATTGCTTGAATACGACGACGTAATGAACATACAGCGTGAAGCTATCTATAAAAAGCGTCATCACGCACTTTTCGGCGACCGCTTAGCTGTTGACATCTCCAACATGATCTATGATGTGTGTGAAACCATCGTTCTGGATGCCCAGGAAACGAGGAATTACAATAGTTTCAACCTCGATTTGATGAAGGAGTTTGCAGCGGACTCACCTATCTCACAATCGGATTTCGGATCAATGAACCATGAGGAACTGGGCGACAAGCTCTATAGTTCCATTTACAAACGGTATAAAACCAAATGTGATCAAATTGCCAAAAAAACATATCCTGTGATTCGTGATGTGTTTGAAAATGATACCCGGTATGAGAATATTGCAATACCTGTTACTGATGGATTAAAAACCATGCAGGCAGTGGCAAATCTGAAAAAAGCCTATGAAGACAAGGGTAAAGAGGTCGTTCTCAGTATTGAAAAGGGAATTGTGCTTGGCATGATTGACAATGCCTGGAAGGAACATTTGCGTGAGATGGACGATCTGAAGCAGTCGGTTCAGAATGCTGCTTATGAACAGAAAGATCCGTTGCTTATTTATAAGTTCGAATCATTTGAACTTTTTAAAAGCATGGTTCAGCGCACAAACAAGGAGATCACTTCATTCCTCATCAAAGCCGATGTGCCCATACAGGTTGACAATGTTAAGGAAGCACAGGCTCCCCGAAAAATGGATCGGGCACGCATGCGTGAAGAGCGCTCTGACCTGTTGTCGCAATCCAATTCAAAAACGCAGGAACAATCCCATCCACAACCCGTGAAAGTTGAAAAGAAGGTGGGGAGGAATGATCTTTGTCCTTGCGGAAGCGGGAAAAAATATAAAAATTGTCACGGAACGGGGGAATGAAGGCGAAAAATTCAAAATTCAAAACTCAAAATGCAAAATTCAAAATTCAACCGCATTCTTTTAAAACTGTCAGGCGAAGCGCTGGAAGGCAGCCAGGGTTATGGAATAGATCCCCAACGGTTGGCTGATTATGCCGGCGAG
>JBAXRP010000545.1:0-1527 GCA_037131145.1 Bacteroidota bacterium | reverse complement strand
GCCGCACTAAAACCATGGAGACAAAAGCAATAGCCAAAAATGACAGCAATGAAATAACCTGTCCTATAGTTGTTTTAGTCAATGAGGGCACGGCCAGTGCTGCCGAAATTGTTGCAGGAGCGCTGCAGGATAACGGCAGAGCTTTGATTATTGGTACAAAGACTTTTGGTAAAGCATCGGTGCAAACAGTTATTCCTCTTGAGGATGGTTCTGCTCTTAAACTGACCACCGCGCGTTATTACACACCCAAAGGTCGTTCTATACAGGCAGAAGGCATCAAACCGGATGTCATCGTTAAATACATAAGACCTTCGGAGGATACTGAAAATAATTATTGGGAAGATCGCGTCAGAGAAAAAGATCTCAAAGGTCATATAAAGCCTGCGAAAGAAGACGGGACAAAAATTGATGAAGCAGTGGAAAAAGATATCAAAGATCCTACTGATGTGGCTCACGATAACCAACTCAAGACGGCAATTGATATCTTAAAGAGCTGGGATATTATGAAAAAGAATCTAAGCAGCTAATGCCAAGTTGCTTTCAAAAAAATATGAATTTTTGAAAGCTTACTTGGTATTATGCCTGGTAAATTGACCTTTTAATGTTTGATAGTAACTTGGTGTAAAAATGAACGATTTATTGATTTTGCTTTTGATCATAGGCGGATGGATTTTCGTGCAGGCTTGGCTATTGCCACGTCTGGGAGTCTCCACTTGAATGAGGCCTGCTTGTCCGGTCAAGGACAAGAAAAAAATACCGGAGAGTGAGAGTTAATTAAAGCACCGGTTTCATTTTTGTGCTGGAACAGGCAGGTAATGAAACCAGGGTGGCTATTTTTTAGTGTTGACGGGCATCATATGATCGGGCAACTGGATGGCTATCACTTCGCCGCGGGCACAGACCTTTCCTCCGGCAATGAGAGTCGATTCCACAATTACCTTGCGTCCCTTGACTTCTTTTACCTTACCGCGAATTTCGATCGGTCCTCCTAATGGGGTGGGCAGAAGATAATCCACATGCAGCGAGGCAGTGAGGAAGCGCAGAGGTGGCAGCGTATCCATTTCTCGATTTTCCGCGCGGTATTTAGCGGCGGCGGCAGTGCCCGTGCTGTGGCAGTCAATGAGCGAGGCGATTAGCCCGCCGTAGGCATATCCGGGGATTGCCATGTAGTGAGGGTTGGGTTCATAAACACAGATGGATTCCTCTCCATCCCAATAACTTTTTATTTTCAACCCATGTTCGTTGAGACGGCCGCATCCATAGCAGTGGCTTAAATCATCCGGGTAGTAATCCTGAAATGCTTTCTTATCCATGCGATCTCCTTTTTTCCGTAGTAGTATGTCACGCGAATGTTAATTTTGTTCCCGCCATATTCAAAATAAATTGATCCGGCATTTGCTTTTCCAAGGCCATGATCGCTTTTCTACCCGTGCAATGTGTCGGGATGATAAAGGCCGGGTTGACCTTCTTGAGCTCCTCAGTTGTCCGGTCAATAATTGGTTCAAAAAACGGTCCGGCAAGGTGAAA
>JBAXRP010000544.1:0-1537 GCA_037131145.1 Bacteroidota bacterium | reverse complement strand
ATACCGGGTAGTTCGGCAGGCACGATTCCCATTCATGTGCTGGGGGTGGCGCGACGTATGGCCTTCATCGCCCGACATGGAAATTTCCAACGGAACAACCCCAACAAATATTGATGGTGGATTCAGTATCAGCTTTACGGCAATCCCTGACGAAACTGTTAACCATACGATGGAGCCTGTTTTTAATTATGTTATTTCTGCTGAAGTTACTGACATTAACGGCGAAAGTCATTCCGCAGATGTTTCTGTGGCAGTTGGCACAAAAGCATTACTTATAAATACAGATTTGCACGAAATGGTCAACCGCGACAGTGTTCTTTCATTCACGCTTTCAACCTCCAACCTCAACGGCACTAAGGAACCAGCCAAAGGCGATATTGTTATATGGAAACTTCGCGTTCCGGAACGCTTGATGCGCGACCGCCAATGGGACCGCCCTGATATATTTCTGATGAGTCGGGAAGAATTCTACAAGAACTTCCCATTTGATGTTTATGACAACGAGAATGATTTCAGCAAATGGGAAAAACAGAAAAAGATTTATACGTATGCCTTCGATACCCGCACCGATTCATTGCTTACTCTCGCTGGTGCCGGCAAATGGCCTGCTGGTCGCTATGTTATGGAAATCACAACGAAAGATTCGTTTGGTGAAACTGTTGAAACAAAAACCTTTTTCACGGTGTTTTCAGCAAATGAAAAAGAAATTCCGGATAATTCAATTGCCTGGTTAAAGATGCTGAACGGCAAAATGGAGCCCGGTAAAATAGCATCCTTCCTTTTTGGCAGCAATGCACGCAAAGTGCATGCCATTTATGAGATAGAAAATAAAGGTAAAATAATCAGCCGCCAGATGGTTGATCTCAGCCAAGGACAGAAAGCCTTTGAAATACCGGTAACAGAAGATTTCCGCGGCAATTTTTCGGTGAACATCATTTTTGTAAAATATGACCGGAGTTTTCAGTATAGTAAAATCATTGAAGTCCCTTTCACCAATAAGAAACTCGATGTAAAATTTGCTGTTTTCCGGGATAAGTTAAGCCCCGGACAGAGTGAAGAATGGCGTATAGATTTGGAAAACTATGAAGGCGAAGAAATCTCTGCAGAAATGCTGGCTACCATGTACGATGCATCACTTGATGCATTTGCACCACTCAATTGGAGTCTTGATATTTTCAATTCCACAAGCGTGATGCGCGCCTGGGAAAATAATGCTGCATTTGGCAAAAAGGATAGCCATCTCTTCAAATACCCTGTAATCTCGTTATCACCAAAATTCAGGGAATACGACCAGTTGAACTGGTTTGGGTATAATTTTTCCCGCAACAATCGCCTGATGCGTGGTGTAAAAATGTCATCATCAGCTATGTCAATGGATGATGCAATTGGTGGCGAACAAATGGACCTCGCACAACCCGAGGCAAATGAAAAAACTTTACAGCTCTATTCAATAGCAGGCGAGAAAGGCGAAAGACCTGCCTCTTCAAATAATACTCCTTCTACTCAGCAGGACGGAGTTAAAATACGAAGCAATTTC
>JBAXRP010000543.1:0-1539 GCA_037131145.1 Bacteroidota bacterium | reverse complement strand
CATTAACTGAATCGCTGCATCAACATCCACAAGATTGTTATATGAAAGCTCTTTCCCATGAAGCTGTGTAAACGCCGAGAGAAGGTCGCCAAAAAAAGTGGCTTGTTGATGTGGATTCTCCCCGTAACGCAGGGTTGTTGCATTCAGAATGCTTTGCTTATAAACAGGAATCTGTTCGGTGCGGTTGAAATAGTTGAAGATCTGCGTATCATAATGCGACGATATATTAAACGCGTGGGCGGCAAATAGCTTCCGGTCGGCCAGGGAGGTAACCCCATTGTTTTTATGAAGAATCTGAATCAGGTCATCGTACAATGTAGCCGAAGGAACAACCACGACATGGGCAAAGTTCTTGGCTGCTGCCCTTATCAATGAAATTCCTCCAATGTCGATCTTCTCAATGATGGCCTCTTCGTTGCTGGTGGCAGCAACTGTTTGTTCAAATGGGTACAGATCAACAACCACAAGGTCGATGGAGGGAATATCATATTTTTCGAGGTCGGCCACATCGGTCAACTGATCACGGCGCCAAAGGATTCCGCCGAAAATTTTTGGATGTAGGGTTTTTACCCGGCCTCCCAAAATGGAAGGGTAAGATGTTACCGATTCTATCGGGGTAACATTGATTCCTTTTCCTGAAAGAAACTCAAAAGTGCCACCTGTCGAAAATATTGAAATTCCCAGAGACTCAAGTTCCTTTGCCAACTCTTCGATCCCCTCCTTGGAATAAACGGAGATCAGGGCAGATTTAACATTTATCTGATCGGTCATACCTGATTTTTGTAACGTTACACCTTTAATAGCGTCATATTTTCACCGCGAAGACGCTAAGTCGCTAAAAAAATAATTCTTTGCGTCTTCGCGTCTTCGCGGTGAAATTATATAGACGTAGTTTGCAATGTTAACAAAAAATACCGGAACCCACAATGTATCCGGTGATAAGGTTTTAAATATTACCTTTACTGCAACTTAAAAGGAAATCCAGCTAACCATGATTTTAATATTAAGACTGATCCGGGAGAGTTATCTTTTCGCCTTTCAGGAGATTATTGTAAATAAAGTCCGGACGATCCTTTCGTTGTTAGGCATCACCATCGGGATTTTTTGTGTAATATCGGTATTTACGGTTTTTGATTCAATGGAAAACGCCATCCGGAAAAGCATCGCATCCCTGGGCAGCAATGTGCTTTATGTACAGAAATGGCCATGGTCAATGGGCGGTGATTATCCCTGGTGGAAATACTGGCAAAGACCAGAAGCCTCGCTTGAGGATATGCGGGAACTGGAGAAACGGACAACGCTTGCCGATGCCATTGCCTATATGGTACAGGTCAGCAAGACTGTTAAATATCAAAGCAACTACGTCGAGAATGTAGGTGTGCTTGGGGTTTCACAGGAATTCGACAAGGTCTGGAAGTTTGAGCTTGGCCAGGGGCGCTATTTTTCCCAGACCGAATCGGCAAGCGGAAAAAATATCGCCATCATCGGGGCCGATATTGCCAATGATCTCTTCCAGGAAGGGGATCCGGTTGGTAAAAA
>JBAXRP010000542.1:0-1545 GCA_037131145.1 Bacteroidota bacterium | reverse complement strand
GCGACCCACAGCTTAGAAGGCTGTTGCTCTATCCAACTGAGCTACGGGACCCCTTTGGATGTGCAAAAGTAACAAATATTAAGTTTTGAACAAATGATCGTGGCTTTCACGGGAAATCTTAATTTTGTTTTTTTTGAATAACAATGGGTAAAAGAGGGGAAAAGGGGATAGAGTTTGCATTTATTCATTTTTTTTTAATACAACCGACGAATGAGAATCCTCAAAGAAAGTGCCGTCCTTCTCGTGATTGATTTCCAGGAGAAAATCTTTACGGCAATCCATGAACATGACAATCTTGCAAAGCGCGTTCCCATTTTGATCGAAGGAATGAAAGTGCTTGGCATACCCGTTATCGTTACCGAGCAGTACGTTAAAGGTCTCGGATCAACAATTCCGGAGATTGCGGAGAAGATACAGGGCATTGAACGAATAGAAAAAGCATCCTTTAGTTGCTGCGACGAACCCCGCTTTATGATGGAACTTGCCTCTTCGGGAAAAGAGTATGTGATCATTGCCGGCGTCGAGAGTCATGTCTGCGTGTTGCAAACTGTGATTGATCTCATCCAAAACGGTTATCATCCTATTGTTGTTGAAGACTGTATTTCTTCACGAAAACCAAACGATAAACTAATTGCAATCGAACGGATGCGCAAGGAAGGAGTGATCATAACGACATATGAAGCCATTATGTTCGAATTGCTGAGATATTCCTGTGGAGAGACTTTTAAGGCTATTTCAAAATTGGTGAAATGAAAAATAATGCAAACAATAAAAACAGTGCAGGAATTTAGGAATGAAAGAAACAAAAGTTTTCCTGATTTCCGTTTTAATGATTGAATTACTTATTATTGATTGCATTATTTGCATTGCTTGCATTCCTGAATTGATTGATTGATTTTTTACAATGGCGACTGAAGAAACTAACAACGGCGAAAATCCCGAACTCGAATCAGGAACCTTAAAGGAGACGGTTCATCTTTCGGAGATGTACCAGAGCTGGTTCCTCGATTACGCTTCTTATGTGATTCTGGAACGGGCAGTACCGGAGATTACCGATGGATTGAAACCGGTACAGCGGCGGATACTTCATGCAATGAAAGAGTTGGATGATGGTCGTTACAACAAGGTAGCCAACATCATAGGGCATACCATGAAGTACCATCCGCATGGAGATGCTTCGATCGGCGACGCATTGGTTCAACTCGGACAGAAGGACCTGCTTATTGATTGCCAGGGAAACTGGGGCAATATTCTCACAGGCGACAGCGCTGCGGCTCCACGTTACATCGAAGCCCGTCCTTCAAAATTTGCGCATGAGGTGCTTTTCAATGCGAAAACAACCACCTGGCAGGCATCCTACGACGGCCGGAACAAAGAACCGGTTGCCCTGCCTGCGAAATTTCCACTGTTGCTTGCTCAAGGCGTTGAAGGCATTGCCGTTGGCCTTGCTTCCAAAATACTTCCACATAATTTCAATGAACTGATAGATGCTTCTATAAAAATTCTGCAGGAAAAAGAATTTGAACTATTTCCCGATTTTCTCAC
>JBAXRP010000541.1:0-1561 GCA_037131145.1 Bacteroidota bacterium | reverse complement strand
TGGCAACACAATGGCTCACACTTGAAGGGGCCGCAAAATATAATGGGCGTTCCCATTTGTTGGAAGCAAGCAAATCGAGCAACATCAGGTCGTTCTTGTAAAGTTGATTCGACCGGATTGTCCAATAAATAGAATCAACCATTTTCCCTTGAAGGTGTTTTGGAACGATCCCATACTTTACGCACGCTGCTGAATCAACGGTTATTTTCACCTTTTTTGAGGGGAAGAATTTCATTTTGTCACCATTCTGCAATGTAAGGAAAGACTGAGGATTATCGCTCTTGATGAAGTCGATCATGTCTTTCAACTCAACATATCCCTTTAATCCAACATCATAAAACGGAAGAATGTCATTTGTGCCCTGCTGATATTGTTCCTGGGTAAGTGTAAGCGGTATAGGATTGGAATTATAGGCTTTTTTGTACAATTGATTGATGTACCAAGGGCCTGAAGCCAGCATGAGGTTTACCACACGTATGTCGGTGCCTATTCCTTCAACTTCCTGATCGTACCATAAAGGGAAAGTGTCGTTGTCGCCATTGGTGAACAAAATTCCTTGCGGATCGCACGATCTAAGGTAATTAGCTGCAAAATCGCGGCAGGCGTATTTCCCCGAGCGGTCATGATCATCCCAGTTTTCCTTGGCCATGATACCGGGTACCAGCAAGAGGCATATCCCGAAAACAATGGCAATTGAGATATTTTCAGACAGCTTTTTTTTCAGGAGATTTATCAATGGAATGATTCCCAACCCGATCCAAATTGAAAATGCATAGAACGATGCCGCATACGCATAATCCCGTTCCCGGGGTTCGTAAGGCTGCTGGTTGAGGTAAACCAAGATGGCCAACCCTGTCATGATAAATAACAGCGAAATTATCATGGTGCCTTTATAATCTTTGCTCACGTGGAAAAAGAAACCGAGGAGACCCAATAGCAGCGGTAACAAATAATATTTGTTTGCCGCACGGTTTTTCTTGCTGTCGGGCAAATTGGTTTGGTCATGGCCAAGCCTTGCCTTGTCAAGAATAGGGATCCCGCTAATCCAGTTTCCATCTTCAATCCCGCCATAGCCTTGCACATCGTTTTGCCGCCCGGCAAAATTCCACATAAAATAGCGGATGTACATGTGACCGATCTGATAAGTCAAAAAATATTTAAAATTCTCAAGAAAGGTCGGGCGGTTCAAAGTTTGCGGTTTTCCATCGGGGGACGTAACTTCGACAGGTATCCCTTCACCGCCCCATTTTTTATAAAAATCGGCCGAACCTCTCCTCTGGTTGCTCCACATACGCGGGAAAATAGTCGTAAACTTTGGGTCCCAAATCGGTACTGTCCCTTTTCTGTTGTCAATGATGATATATTTCCCTGATTTTTCATCTTTCTGATATACAGGATTCCCATCGGCATAATCTATGATCGGAGCATTGTAATATTGTCCATAAGCAATCGGAAAATCGCCATATTGCTCACGGTTTAGGTACGAAAGCAAACTGACAGCATCCTTGGGGGCATTTTCATTTATTGGAGTATCTGCATTTGCACGGATCACCAGCATGAT
>JBAXRP010000540.1:0-1578 GCA_037131145.1 Bacteroidota bacterium | reverse complement strand
CGGTAATCTCGATAGCTTCTCCCTGCGGAATACAGATAACTTCCAGCCTTAAACCCGATAAAATCATTATTTTTTTCAATGATCAGCGGCGATTTTAGATGCACGCATTGACATTCGGGAAGCTTGAATCGTTCCTGAATTAAACACTTATAGGCATTGGACATCAACCCGATGTGATTGACCCTTATCCAGGATGTCGCAATAAACCACCTGCGAAATTTTTCCAGTATCGGATTATCTCGTTCAACAACCACGGCCTCCAATATAAATACTTTGGGAATATTTGAACGCGTTATGAATTTGATCATTCCCAGAAAAGTCCCGATGATTTGCGACCATGCAAGCATATAACCATAGTCGTGACGCTTTCGATATGCTTTTATACTAACCAAGAGGCACTTGGGCCAATGAGAGAAAATTTTATTTATCGGCGTCCATCTGGACTGGTGAAAATCGATCCCCATAATGTCGCAGTCGAGACCGGTTTTTCGCAAGGAATCGAGAAGCAACGCATCCTTCTCCGGTATCCAATCCACCAATAGCAACACTCGGGGAGATTTTTTCATTCTGTTAAATGTCCTTTTTTCCCGGTGAAGGAAAAATCATTAACTGCTCAAAGGCCCTCGCCATCTGGTGAACGCTGAGGGTTTCGTCCACCAGTTTCCGTGCCTGATTGCCCATATATTTTTGCTGTTCGGGGTTTTTCAGCACATGGATTAATTTTTCTGCCAGGCCGACCGGGTCATCCACAGGGACCAGAAAGCCGGTTTCATCGGGAATCACGATTTCATTCATAAAACCGACATCCGTGCAGATGATGGGAATGCCGGCGGACATGGCTTCGATCGCAGCGACGGAAAGTGTTTCCTGCTGGGGATAGGAGGACAGGCAGTTAACGTCGACCGCTGCAAAAATGTCCCCGAGTTGGCGCTGGAATCCCATAAAATGGACCTGCCCTTCGATATGCAACTCTAGGGCAAGGGTTTTAAGAAAGGGCATTTGGGGACCGTCACCAATCACCAGAAAATGGGATTCGGGGATAGCATCCACAACCAATCGGGCGGCCTGCAGGAACACATGATGGGCCTTGTCCGGCCGGAGCGCCGCTACGATACTGACCACAGGACTTTCCGGCGGTATTCCCAGGCGTTTGCGGGCATCCCCGGGACTGAGCGATGATTGAAACCGCTCCGGATCCACACCGTTATAAATAACCCGGATCTTGGCGTGAGGGATTCTCTCTTCGGCGGCAATATAGTCGCCATGCCCCTTTGCCGCAGCCACAACATAATCAATGCCCAGATGTAAGATGCGTCGCCCCAGCATGGTCAGCTTGTGAAAGGGGTATTTCTTATACGTTTCGTTCTCCCAGTTGATGCAGGATCGGACACCTGCCAGCTTGGCTGCCAGAACGCCAAAGAAGAGGGTGTTGAGGTGATTGATCAGAAAAACAACATCCGTTTTATTTTCTTTCAGAAGCCTTGACAGCTTGAAAACCCCGGACAGGTCAAATTTGGAGCGAATGATTTCAGTGGTTACCGGAAACCCCAATTGCAGCACCTCTTTCCCCACAATTCC
>JBAXRP010000539.1:0-1578 GCA_037131145.1 Bacteroidota bacterium | reverse complement strand
TAAACCTTGTTTTTTCGATCGGCTAGCTTTTTAATTGACAATAGATCCCGATCCAATTTTGGGTAAGGCATACCTTATTCTTTTATATTTAAAAAACTAAGTAACGGTTTTAATTGCGAAAAATCGGGAATAATCACGTCTGCACCCGCCTTGATAAGACGCGTGCGTTTATTCCCGTTAAGCCCGTATCGGCGTAATTCATTGCTGGCAACCCCAATGGCAATTCCGCCCCTTTTGTTTGTTTCGCGCATTTCGACAGGGCCGTCACCAAATGTGGCAATTTTACCCGGGGAAGATTCTCCAATGGAGTCGAGGATGCGGTCGAGAACGATTTTTTTTGCTTCTTTCGTAATGTCACCTACGGCACCATAAATCCGCCCTTCAAAGAGATGGTCATAACCTAAACCCCTGGCCTCACTTTTTACATCCTCTTCATCGGTTCCACTGGCCAGATATAGCTTTATTCCTGCGTCGTGGAGTTTTTGAAGAAATGGCACTGCATTTTTTAGGGTAAAATCCTCCAGGGAGAGCTCCCCATTGGCATACTTTTGTTCCCTGACTTTGACCATGATCAGCAACTCATCGTTATAAATCTGTTTGTAGCCAAATTCGTCCAGGATATTCTCTTCAGGCACACAGCCAAATTCCCGGATAAGTTCAATCAACCCTTTCATCTGGACCAGTGTTTGGATACCGGTTGTCTTGTCGATAAACTCATCAACCCTTGCTTTAACTGCAAGAAAAAGTGCATCATCAGCATCCTGGTATTTATTGCCCAGAACAGCCTTGATCATCATTGGGCCCATAATCAGTTCCCACCCTTCGCGGAGGGTGGAAATAGTCCCGTCGTGATCAAAAATAACGTGTTCAATCTGAGGTTGATGAACCCATTCATTGACAAGCTCAATTTCTGTCCCTTGAAGATATTTTGCGTGCCGAATGTCTTCAGCCAATTCTGAAGCAAAGATATAATCGGGATCGACCCCGATTGATAGGATCTCATCTGGAGTTGCTGTCCCGCACTGGAACAGTTTCTGAACTGTTACCCCGGCAACATATGATCCTACCTGAGCTGCGGTATTCATCGGATAGCCTGCAGCCAATGAGGAGGCGGCTCCGGCAAGATAACTATCTCCGGCCCCAACGGAATCCACCTTCGAAAGGATCATCAGTCCCGGAATTTCAGAAATACCTTTTTCGTCGATTGTCAGGGACCCTTTACTCCCTCTGGTGATAAAAAGTGGTTTTTGATAACGTTGGTATAACGCTTTCGCGGATATCACTATTTCAGAGTAGGAGACCACCTCATCCGGTTTTTTGTCCATTCCGCAAAGCCTTGCCGCTTCGGTATCATTCATTTTCCTGATCGCCCCATTGTAATAGTCATTGAAGTTCCGGCTGTCGACAATAAAGGTTTTTTCAGGAAACAGGGCAATCACCTCCACCAGCCTCTTCTTAAAATATTCGATGTGGATACCCGAAGGGACCTGCTGGTTAATAATGATGATATCTACTTCAGGAATTTCCCTGACCAGGTTTTCGATTAACCGATCGGCTGTTTCCTTCGAAAGTTTATTG
>JBAXRP010000538.1:0-1586 GCA_037131145.1 Bacteroidota bacterium | reverse complement strand
GAGTCGTTAACAGTATTCCACTTATATCCTACAGCACCTTGTACAGCATTCCAGTTCCAGACGATTTGGGTTGGAGTAGCCACATGTGTTCCCGATGTCGGGGAGGTTAAATCATTGACTAACGTGGTTTGTGTGAGGATGGTCACTGGCGAAACTCCGCAGGGATTATACGCCCAGATATAGCGTGTAAAGGGAGTATTGCACATAAGCGATATTTCAGTTTTGGTATGATTGGCTCCCAAATCTGTGGCAGTCAAATAATTGTTGGTGGTGCTCCATTTATAACCCGTAGCTCCGGGTACCGTGCTCCAGTTCCAGATAATTTGGGTTGGGGAGGCGACATGGGTGCCTTGTGCCGGGGCTGCTAAAATGGCACCGGAGGTTGTTTGCGTTAATATCGTTACTGTTGAATTTGTACAATCGTTGTACGCCCAGATGTATCTTGTGTATGCGGTATTGCAGGTAAGCCCGGTTTCGGTATGGGTGAGGGCAGTATTCATATCAACCGCTGTTGCAAAGTCGTTGGTCGTACTCCATTTATATCCGAGTGCTAACGCCACTGAATTCCAGTTCCAGATAATCTGATTTTCAGCCGCAACATGCGTACCTGAAGTTGGGGCATTAACGCCTCTGCCTTCTGTTGCTTCAGTCAACACAGTTGCCGTTGATTCTCCGCAGGCATTAACTGCCCATACGTATCTCGTATATGATGTCATACAACTAAGGCCTGATTCGAGTTTTAATCTAGATAGCCCTGTACTTATCGCGGTTGCCGGATTATTGGTGGTGTTCCATTTATAACCGGATGCGCCGGCTACTGAGTTCCATCTCCAAACGATTTCAGTTTGCATTACGGTATGGTGTCCCGTTGAAGGTGACAAAGGTGTCAGGCAGTTGGTTGATAAAGTATACCAGGATCCATTCATCGACATTGACAATGCCCCTAAACCATTTGCCCCGCAGTCGGTGCAGTAAACCACCAATCCGTTTGCCGGGTTTACAATGGCATAAAGCTCCTCCCGTGTCATTCGTGGTGGAAGGAACCCTTTGGCGGTAGATTTCACATCAAGCATGGCCGAATTATCCGGCTGGCCGCCATCAGTGTTTATACCAACCTGAGCACGAAGTTGCAGGGTGACAATCGCCAGAATAGCCGTAAATAAACAAGAAAGTAAGTACTTTTTCATAATTAATGAAAGTTTGGGGTGAGATGAATGTTGAATAGGAGTGAACAGTCAAAATATACATTTAATTGATAATAAACAATCTAACCGGGAGTTTGTATGGGATATTCCATAACCGTCACACCCTGACTTGGAGTATGGTAAAAGTAGTAATAAAAAAAGATTACCAATGGTTCCCAGGATGTTTTTTTTGTCAGGGGAAATACTGGCATCAGGCCTTTGTCAGTATAATCAGGTAAGAACTGTAACAACGACAAAAATCCGACATTGACTACCGTTAATTTCTGTATTTTTACCCTTCCGTTTTGTATTGCCATGATCATACTCGAAAAACCCTACGTTTCTGAATTTCTTCAACAAACTGTTGTTCATTTGCAAGTTCCTGTGCTGGAAACCGTGTTT
>JBAXRP010000537.1:0-1595 GCA_037131145.1 Bacteroidota bacterium | reverse complement strand
TCGAAAGAGGATATTATTTTCTGATACAACCCTTTCTGTTTCCGCGATTGGTCATAACGCTCCTCGTGCCCGTCGATGCTGAATAAAACATGGGCGACCCTGTTCCTGCCAGGAAATCATATAAATAAAAACTATCCATGGTTAAGGCAGGTCTGATTTCCGGCTTTTCGCCCCGCGAAAGCTGGATCAACGCGTCCATGCTGGTTCCCGAATGAACCGACCGGAACTCGCCTATATCCACCCTTGTCAAGAGAATAGCGCTTTCCTGGTGAATGCTGTTGCGCAAGTTGATGAAGTCGGCAATGGCTTTTATCGGCTTCAGTCCCTGGATCTGCAACAGGGTTTCAGGATATTGGGGCTGCAATTAATTTTGGTTTCATCATTGCAAATCTAAACGCTAATATTTTAACATGCCATGGATGTTGCACTGTTATCTTCAAATCAATACATTACTTTTGTCATTCAACAATCAGATGAAATGAAGCAACCCCAAGAGGCTGTATCAGTAGTCATTTTTTAACCGCAAAGTCGCGCAAGGTAAAAAATTCATTATTTTCGTATAATTAGTTTATGAGTCCACCTGACAAAGAAATTTAAAACCCGATATTATGAAAACAATCTGTTTATCGTTTATTTTATTCGCAATTTCTTTGACTGGAATTAGTCAGACCAGCAAGATTACACTTACATTTCGAGGCGTTGATTCTCTTACGCAAGTCAATTTACCGCTGGAAAGCATCTATATTAAAAATCTTACAGCCGGATGTGATACGACGATATCCGGCGCTTCACCTTCCATCATTCTAACAATTCCATTGGGAATAGAGGGTCATACTTTTCGTGGATCAGAAACTTTTGCCATACTTCCGCCCGCTCCAAATCCATTTACAGGAAAAACGTTGATACGGATAATGACGAATCAGTCAGGTATATTGCAGGTGGCTCTGACGGATTTGCAGGGTAAAGTGATTGCCGCCTACAAGAATGATCATAAAGCCGGGTTACATAAGTTTGAAATCAAAGCGGCGGTAAACGGATTATTACTATTGAATGTCAATCTTGGAAATACTGAAAGATCAGTAACTCTGATAAACACGGGCAGCGGAACAGGAGAAAACAGGATTGTCTATCTGGGAACTGATCATAACCAGTTAAAATCGAATCTTGAGGTTTCGGGATTTTCTTTCCGATTGGGAGATCAGCTATTCATGAAATCCATCAAAAGTGGATATTACGAAAAAACCATCAATGACAGTCCTGTTAAGGATACGACATATACCTTTGAGTTGAAAAACATCCCGGTATTACCAACAATTTCGACTTTCACAATCTCGAACATATCTTACACGTATGCCGCTGCGGGTGGCGAGGTGACTTCCGATGGCGGGGCTCAGGTTACAACACGCGGCATTTGCTGGAGCGCTCTGCCAGATCCAACATTGGCGGATCCACATTTAACCATTGGCTCAGGAACAGGTTTTTTTAGCGATACTATTACCGATCTTACCGAAGCATCAACGTATTACGTACGTGCCTTTGCGACAAACAGTGTTGGAACCGCTTACGGAAATCAGGTTGTTTTTACAACATTCTCC
>JBAXRP010000536.1:0-1605 GCA_037131145.1 Bacteroidota bacterium | reverse complement strand
GAAAAAGACAAATTCTTTTCCATCATAGCCCACGACCTGCGAAGCCCTTTTAATGTAATTTTAGGGCTATCTCAAATTCTGGCTGAAGATTTGCGCAGTATGACATTGGGCGAGACACAAAAAATTGCAGTGAGTTTGAGGAACTCAGCCACCAAACTTTTCCGCTTACTCGAAAATCTGCTGCAATGGGCAAGGATTCAACAAGGATTAATTCCGTTCAATCCGGAGTTAGTTCAATTGCTACCAGTGGTTAATGAAAGTATAGCAATAGCGCTGGAACCCGCTAAAATCAAGGGAATTGATATAACATGCAATATTCCGGAGGATTTAATGGTTTTTACAGATAGGAACATTTTGCAAACAGTAATCCGGAACCTTGTTTCCAATGCTGTGAAATTTACGCCCAAAGGAGGAAAAATCCAGCTTTTCTCAAAAGTCACTGATGACAACAACATTTTATTTTCAATTAAGGATTCTGGCATTGGGATGAGTCATGAAATGGTTGATAATTTATTTCGGCTCGACGTTCAAACAAATAGAAAAGGCACCGAAGGCGAACCCAGCACAGGGTTAGGACTGATCATCTGCAAAGATTTCATCGAAAAACATGGAGGAAAGATATTTGCTGAAAGCGAAGTGGGGAAAGGAAGTACTTTCATTTTTACACTACCCATGAAAAATTATCAATAGTTTGGTGACGGTATTTAATGAGATGTAAACTATGGACATGATGAACAAAAATCTGAATAAACTTTTAATGCGCCAGATTAAACGACACTTTGGCAGTATTGAAAAAATGCCGGATGAGCTACAGGGTATTATTCAGGATATCAACAAAACTTATGCAAATTTTGAAGATGACGCTGAACTGCTTCAAAGTTCTATTGAAATTAGTTCACAGGAGCTCAGGGATGCTTTTCAAAAGCACAAGCATGATGCGGAAACGCAAAAAGTGACAATTAATAAGATAAAGGAAGCCATTTTCGCGCTTAACCCTTTCGATCGAAACGATCTTCAGGAAAGTGAAACAGCCTCTACCGACAGTAGTTATCTGTTCAACTCGCTGATAAAATTAATTGATGAGCGCAAACAAGCGGAAGAAGCGCTGCGGCAGAGCGAATTTCGAATGACGTCGCTTACCAGCACAGCTCAGGACGCTATTTTAATGATGGATCCGGAAGGGCGGGTTTCCTATTGGAATTTTGCCGCAGAGCGTATTTTTGGTTACACAAGCGATGAAGCCATCGGTCAGATACTCCATAATTTTATCGTGCCGGTGCGTTTTCGCGAAAAACACAAAAACGCCTTTCCCGAATTTCAGCATACAGGGCAAGGCGCCGCTATTGGGAAAACATTAGACCTTATGGCGCTACGAAAAGATGGCAGGGAAATCGCTGTTCAGTTGTCGCTTTCTTCTTTTAAAATAAACAATAGCTGGCATTCCGTTGGCATTCTCAGGGATATCACCGAGCGCATTCTAATGGAAAATAAACTGAAAGAGAGTGAAAGCCTTCAGCGTTCGCTGTTAGAAAATGTTGCAGTTGGCATTATGATTATTGATCCTGAGACGCGCATTATTGAGGGTGTCAACACTTTTGCTTCATT
>JBAXRP010000535.1:0-1606 GCA_037131145.1 Bacteroidota bacterium | reverse complement strand
CGGGTGTTCCTGTATTTAATACCACAATGGTTTGTGGATTGGCTTTTGCCACTGCAATAATGAGTTCATTTTGATTTCCAGGCAGATCAAGCCCTCCGGTACGGTCAAACCCTTCACTTTCATAACTATCGGAAGTTCCGGCAAATACTATGGCCACATCCGCGCTGCTGGCGGCTTTAACTGCTTCGGCAATCATTTTATTCTCTTCTTTTTCCACCGGCAGATCCCATCCCAATAACAGCACGGCATTTCCTCCGTTTTCATAATATTCCACTTTGATGTTGTACGGTTTACCTCCAACCAGATCGATCGTTGCGGAATCGACGGTGGTGCCGTGGTCACTCCAGTTTTCAAAAAGGATTTTCCCGTCGATAACCACCCTCACGCCATCATCGCTGAGCGTGTAAAAAGTATATTTTCGCGTTACCGGTGGCACAAGAAAGCCACTCCAACGTACAGAATAGCGATCTTTGTTAATTCCGGGGGCAGGAGAATCATCCTCCCAGTTAAAATCCAGAATTGGATCAATGCGGGTGAGCGCTGCCATCCCTTCAAGGTTTATATTTTTATAAAACTCCGCTTTGAGCCCCTTTCCCTCCGTTTCTGAGGGTTGAAGGAACTGATTCGCTATTGGCAAAACCGGCCTTGAACGCAGTTCTTCTCCTTGGGCATAGATCACTTCCGCACTGTTGCCGACTAATTTTTTAATGCCATCGAGGGGTGAGATACTGTAATAAGGGTTCACACGAGAACTGCCCCCGCCACCTGTGCGGGCAGTGGCTGCATTGGGTCCGATAACTGCAATTTTTTTTAGCTTGCTCAGATTGAGCGGGAGAATATTTTTTTCATTCTTCAGCAAAACAATGCTTTCCTTCGCAAGGTCAAGAGACAGTTTTTTATGTTCCTCAGTTGTAAGCACGGTGGTATCCGGCGTAAAATGCGTATTGAACAAACCAGCCATCTGTTTTACCCACAGAATACGCCGCACTTTGTCGTTAATCGTTTCTTCAGATACCTTGCCCTCCCGGATGGCTTTTTTCAGATTTTCCATCGAAAAAACATCGCCTGCAGGCATTTCCAGGTCGAGGCCGTGATTTGCCGCGTTAACTGTTGAATGGGTGGAAACCCAGTCGGAAACGACCAGACCTTTGAACCCCCACTCATTTTTCAGGATATCGTTAAGCAATACCTGGTTTTCGCTGCACCACCAGCCGTTTACCTTGTTATAGGCCGACATTACCGTGTACACGCCCCCTTCTTTAACGGCAGCTTCAAAAGCAGGAAGGTAAATTTCGCGCATGGTGCGTTCATCCACGCGTACATCGACCTCTGTTCTGCGCCACTCCTGATTATTTAAGGCAAAATGCTTAACGCTGGTGATAACATGCTGCTCCTGAAGCGCTTTGATGTAGTTGACCGCCAGCCGGCCTGCCAGGTAAGGGTCTTCCCCGTAACTTTCAAAATTTCGTCCACCGGCAGGGAACCTGTTGATGTTTACACAAGGCCCCAGTAAAAAATTCCGGTCTTTGGCATGGGTTTCCGCTGCGAGCGCATATGCAAGCCGAGAAATCAGATTTGTATCCCAGGTAGCAGCCATAGCAACCCC
>JBAXRP010000534.1:0-1619 GCA_037131145.1 Bacteroidota bacterium | reverse complement strand
GCGTCCTTCCATAAAACACCTGTCCCGTTATCGTTTTGCATCCACATAAGTCCTGATGCGTTATCGGTAATTGTTCCGTTTCCGTTGTTAACGAATTGATTTGCTCCATACGCTGTATTTCCACGAACATATAATACATAGAAATGCTTTGCTGTTCCGCATTCCGGAACGATGTAAGTAGTTGGATATCCTTTAATTCGTCCATCTATAAAATTGAACCCAAACACAGTTTCCAGTCCTCCAAATGTCGTGCTGACATATAACGTAGAGGAAACAATCTGACCATCAATAATCCGCTCAGTTCCAAGGCTGCCGTGTGCCAGTGAGTTCACGTCGCCGTAACCGACCGAAAAATAAGCCGTATCAATATATTTTATAGAATTGGATGGTGGTGGACCTGGTTCTGCTCCAAAAAACATGGCAAGGGAATAGAGCTCTTTAATAGTTGGTAAACGCCAATCATTGTAGCCACCCGTGTTGCATGTTGCAGCGCTGTCAACTGCCTCGGCATAAGTTAGTTTATCATAGAAATTAATCGCTCCGTCGCCGTTTCTGTCCTCTGTTTGCTGCCACATCAGCCCGGTTAAATTGTCTGTTACAGCGCCATTGCCATTGTTGGTATAAGATCGCATGTTTCTGGGATGATTCGAATTCTGTCCGTAGAATGGCTGTCCTGGAGTGGGCATTGTTATTGCAGCCGCTGTGTCGTAAGATATTGTCTGACCTGTTCCGACAATTGAATAAGTATTGGTTTGGCTAAATCCAATAAAGTTTATCATTGTCACAATGCAAATGGTTGCAAGAATCTTGATCAGGAATAATTTGCTTGATAATTTTTTCATGGCTACTTGTTTTTCTTATTGTGAAAGCAAAAGTACCTCGCAGGAAATCTTTCGAAGAATGCAATCACCAGAAAGCATGGATACATCACCCAATAATGATTTTTTGTCACTGAATGGTTTTGAAAAACCCGGCTGCTCGACCGGGAGGATGATATATGACCTCCGTAACCAACTTGTTTTGGATGGATTTTCCAGAAAGAGCGCTTGCCCAAGGCGGAGTTAAAACAGGAAATAAATGAATTTTAAATGAGTTCTTACATCTTTATAAACTCTTCGCGCCTGTTCAAGGTTTTGTTGACAGGTGTATCGTTAGGAGCAATAGGCTGACTTTCACCCATACCATCGGTCGTCAGTTGGTTGCCGTTAACATTAAATGTTTTAACCAGTTCATTTTTAACCGAAGCGGCGCGGCGTTTCGAAAGGTCGAGGTTGGCGGCATCGGCGCCGTCGCTACCAGTATAACCAACAATTTTCACTTTTACATCAGGAACTTCATTCAGGATTTTCGCAATATCTTTAAGTGTTCCGTATGATTCCGGCTTTACAACATCTTTATTTACATCGAAATAGATGCTATATGTAACCAGTCTGCCTTCGGTAAGCAACTTATTCCGGGTGTCGGGTGGAGCGCTTGTAATCTTGATGTTCGAGATATAGGATGCACATGATGCTCCCCTGTAAAGTTTAAAACACATGCGGTTGAATTTGCTGCCGTCGAAAATATTGGTAGGCATGTCCAATACTTTCCATCCCTGGTGATAGATTCGGAGCCGACGG
>JBAXRP010000533.1:0-1621 GCA_037131145.1 Bacteroidota bacterium | reverse complement strand
AGTCAAAAGAAAAAGCTGTCCATATCTTATCCGAATCTTGACTTTAGCGATTATACACTTTATCCGAATAATGTTTTTTGGGGCTACAGCACGCCCAATACGGTTAATGTGCTGTTAAAAGGTGACTGGCAACTGGATGATCCTTCGCTGGAAAATGTTTCAGTTCAGCTCAAAACAGAGAATGGCTTTACATCCTTTAATGTGGTATTAAAAGATGGACTGAGCAGGGATATTGTATTCAAATATTCCCCAATAACCGCAGTTACCCAGATGAAATCTAACGAAATTCAAACAATAATTACCCACGACCTGATTATAATCACTGTTCCTGACCAGGAACATAGTGAGGTATCCGATTGTAAAATAGTAAATATGTTGGGTGCTATTGTGAATGATTTTTCAATTAAAGGAAGAGTTACAACAATTCCCATTTCATATTTAAAGTCCGGAGTTTACATCTTATGTCTTGGCAAGAACAATCAACCCAAAAAATTTATCAAATTATGAAAAAGTACGCCGTTGTCATTTTCTTAATTGCTATATCCATATTGGTTTATTCATTCACCGAACCGACCCAAATCATTAAACGGGTGTTGCAGGAACCCTATACCAAAGCTGACTCGTTAAGGATACAGCAAATTGCAGAAATCCTTCCTGCTCATCCGGAAGGATTTGGGGAACCTTGTTCAAACCGTGAGATATGGGAGAAAATAGCCGCCAAACCCTCCTTTAAAGATGTAATCAGCAAGGCTGAAAAATACCTTGGAAGAACATTCCCTGAATGGAATGATTCGCTCTATCTGCAATTCTCCAAAATTGGGATTCGTCCTGCCGGGCAAAAGATGATGAGCGACCGGTTTGCTTGGTTTGCACCCTTGGTCTGGGCCGAATGCATTGAAAATAAAGGACGTTTTATCCCTGTTATTGAGATGGTTATCTACGAACTTTCCCAACAAAAGTCATGGGTGCTGCCTGCTCATGACAGCGGCCTCACTACTTTCAACGGTACCGGAAATACAGTAGATCTGGGTGCCTCCAGTATGGCCTTTGAGTTTTCCCAGGCGTTATATATGCTAGGAGACAAACTGAACACAAAGACACATGCTTTAATTGTCGCAAATTTGTACACCCGTATTTTTAATCCTGTAAAACAATCGCTTCTCAGCGGCCTGGGACATACCTGGCTTTCACGGACGAACAACTGGAATTCGGTCTGTCTGGCAGGGGTTTGCGGCGCTGCCTTGGCCGTCATTGAAGATCCTGCCGAACGGGCGTTTTATGTCAAGATGGCCGAAAAATATTCTCCAAACAGCGTTGCCGGTTTTTCGGATGATGGGTATTGCTCCGAAGGATTAGGCTATTACAATTATGGGTTTGGAAAATATATCTATCTGCGAGAAATCCTCTGGCGAGCTACAGGTGGTAAAATTGACTTATTTAAAGGAGAAAAGATGCGGCGAATCGGCTCATTTGCAACTAATATCGAAATCATGAACGGCTCATACCCCTATTTTGCCGATTGCCGCAACGAAACTACTGCATCAGACTGGGTACTTTGGTACTGCAGTCGTAATCTTCGACTTGGACTAACGAAATACGACACACTCAGTTTCGGAACCCC
>JBAXRP010000532.1:0-1625 GCA_037131145.1 Bacteroidota bacterium | reverse complement strand
GAGAGTAAGACCCCCAATAATTCTTATAACGGAAAAGATTTTCGGGTAATCGACATCAATAGTATTAAAAACAAGGATATTAGAGAAATTGGAGGTGAATGGCTTTCTTTTCAAGCCATTAAACAACTGCGAATTGCCGCTTACCTGGAACAGCAAGGTTGGGCTTCAGAAGACATAAAATTAGCGCTGACCCACATCATTAGCAGAGCTGTGTATCCAGCCTCGGAAGCCAAGACGGCAAGATGGATAAAGGAGAATTCAGCAGTGTGCGAAGTGACAGGTTTTGATATTGAAAAAGTAAGCAAAGACCGCTTGTACGACATATCGCTCAGACTTTACAAAGAGAAAGATGGCTTGGAACAATATCTGTCTTCCACAACAAACGAATTGTTTGATATAGAGGATAGAATCATGCTTTACGACCTGACGAACACCTATTTTGAGGGACGAAAAACAGGTAGTAAATTAGCAAAATTTGGTCGCAGCAAGGAAAAACGAAGTGATGCAAAACTGGTGGTTTTGGCACTGGTGGTGAATCCCGAAGGTTTTATAAAATACTCGGCCATACTTGAAGGGAACATGTCCGACCCAGCCACCCTGGAGGCAATGATAGAGAAACTGCGAGTAAAAACCTCCAGTTCTACCAAAAAAGCGCTTATTGTGATGGATGCTGGAATTGCCACCGAGGACAACCTGAAAATGGTAAAGGATAATGGATATGATTATCTGTGTGTTACCCGTTCGACCATGAAAAAATACAACGTAGAAGCTGAAGCAACTACGGTAACCATCAGGGATAATAAAAAACAAAAAATTGAGCTTTGCAAAGTAAGCTCTCCACGCAATACGGATTATTATATCAAGGTAGAAAGTCATACAAAAGAACTCAAAGAGCGTTCGATGAATGAGCAGTTCAGGTTCAGATTTGAGGAGGGACTTCAGAAAATTGCGGACAGCCTGACCAAAAAAGGTGGCGTAAAATTGGTCGACAAAGTATATGAACGTATTGGCAAGTTGAAACAAAAATATCCCTCAATACAGCGATATTTTGATATTGTAGTGGTTCAAGAGCCAGTTGAAAGCAAAGGGAAAGGAAAAAATAAAACTACTGATACTGAAAAGAAACAGATAGCAACTGCCATTAGTTGGACTGTAAAAGAAGATGTTGAGATAAATGCACGTAGTGGAATTTATTTTCTTCGCACCTCCCTAGTTGGAGATTCTGAAGAAATGTTGTGGCAATTCTACAATACAATACGGGAGATTGAAGCCACTTTTAGAATACTCAAAACAGACCTTGACTTGCGCCCGATTTACCATAAAAAAGATGAAAGCGCAATGGCCCATTTGCATTTGGGGCTACTAGCCTACTGGATCGTAAATACCATCAGGTATCAACTAAAAATGAAAGATGACCACACAGGGTGGAGCGAGATTGTTAGAATAATGAATACCCAAAAGGCGGTAACCACTACCGCACAAAACGATAAGGAAGAAATAATACAAATAAGAAGATGTTCTGAACCGAATCAAAAAGTAATAAAGATATATGATGCATTAAAATACAAACATGCACCATTTACAAAGAAAAAATCTGTAGTGCTCAAATCTGAATTCCGAGAGAT
>JBAXRP010000531.1:0-1669 GCA_037131145.1 Bacteroidota bacterium | reverse complement strand
CAATAATCCAACAGTAATAATGCGAACGGCAACGTCACCAACATCGGTTTAGACATCAAACCCAAGATAAAAGCCATTAGGACAAAGACATAACGACATATTGCAGGTCGTTTAACGTACCAAACATAGGCCAACATCGTCAGCATCCAAAATAAACCACTCAAAACATCTTTACGCTCCGCAATCCAGACCACAGATTCCACATGGAGGGGATGAAGCCCGAACAATGCCGCAACAAAGGCGCTTTTCCAGAGGGCTCCGGTCATTAATGCCATTGACAGGAACAAAAAGATGGTGCTTCCGGTATGAAGCAATACATTCGTCCAGTGAAAAGCTCCGGCGTTCAAACCGTAAAGCTCGTAATCAGCCATCAGCGATAGCCACGTCATGGGATGCCAGAAACCAGCATCAACCGCAGTCAGCGCCCATTTGGTAGCCTCTCGAGACAGCCCATCACGGACATGAGCATTTTCCGTAACGTAGACCTGGTCGTCCATGTCAACGAACTCATAGTGAGTAACGGGGCTGTAAACTGAAATTACTGAAATTATCAGCAACAGGCAGATCAATAATTCCTTGTAAGCAAACATGTGCTGTGAAAAAGGGATTTTTCGCATATATTTTTCCCGTCAACTCAGTAATTCACTAAGCGTTCCAAGGTGTACCTTGATTTCTGCAAGGTTTGTAATTTCTCTTAGAGTACCTTGAATATTTACGATCCCCCCGGCAATCTTTCCTTTTTTGATAAACAGGGTAGCTGTCAGGTGGCTCAACGAGTCAGTGTGTTTCATTGACATAGGATAATGGTCGTTTGGCACAGATCAAAAGCGAACCGGCAAAGTTTCTGATTACCGGAATCTTTTCCAGAATAAGCCCGAGGCGCTGCATCACGGGAATGAAGGATGCAGGGGTTAAGGGGTGTAGCCAATCAAAGGGAATGATTTCAATGGCAGTAAAACCAACCGCGATTAGTTGTGATCTTACGGACCAAGAAAAGAATGCCGTCTCGTCCGGTGAATCCCCAAATTTTTTTTTGAGCCAGGAATTGTTCTTCTGAATCATTATCTGGGGATTGAGCATGTTGGGCTCCGCGAAAACCATGGCACCGCCGGGTTCCAACAGCCTGTATATCCTATCAAGAGATGGCCGTATTTCCAGATGATGCAAGATGGATGAGCCGATCACCGCCGTAAATGGTCCTTTCACACCCTCATCATCAAAAGGCAAGGCCAGAAATCGGACCTGATCCGGCGGTAGATTCCTGGAGATAGCCTTATCCAGTAGATCAACGGAGATATCCAAAGCAAGTATCCGGGCGCCGCTTCCAACGAACATCTCTGTAAAAAGCCCTGTCCCGCAGCCGATTTCCAAAACGGACATCCCTGCACGCAGTCCACCCTTCCTTTGGATCAGTTCTCCCCTGCGGCGGGCTCGAAGCTTGCCCGCCGGGGTATTCCAACCCCAGATCAGTTCTGTGTCTTCCTCGGACAGCTTTTTTCCGTGATCGATTTCGTGTCGCTCTCGATTCGATTCTCTTCTAGGTTTGTCCATAATTTTTTAAGTTTCAGCAAATATAAATGGTTATACGAATTTCATTCTCCCCAAGGCAAATATAACCATGCGTAAAAGGAGCCAGCCGTGCTTCCAACGCCGAATATTCGTTGAGCCA
>JBAXRP010000530.1:0-1669 GCA_037131145.1 Bacteroidota bacterium | reverse complement strand
TTTTGTTTTCTGATATTCGGGGATTCACCACAATTTCCGAAAAACTCACCCCTGAAGAACTGGTTCGCCTGCTCAATGAATACCTCACTGCCATGACTAATATTGTTTTTAAATATGAAGGTTTGCTTGATAAGTATATGGGTGATGCCATTATGGCTGTTTTCGGCGCCCCGCTTGATCAGCCCGATCATGCCCGCCGGGCTTGTCTGACAGCCCTCGAGATGATGAGCGAGCTCCATAAGCTGCAGAAAAAATGGGAGGCGGAAGGCAGCCCCGTTCTCAACATCGGGATCGGCATCAATACCGGAGAAATGGTTGTCGGTAACATGGGTTCGGAAATGCGCTTCGATTATACGGTGATGGGAGACATGGTCAATCTTGGTTCCCGTCTGGAAGGTATTAACAAAGAGTATGGATCCAATATTATTATCAGCGAATTTACTTATAATGTAGTGCAGGAAAGCATGTCTTGCCGTGAGCTAGATTGGGTAAGAGTCAAAGGCAAAAACAAACCGGTAAAAATTATGGAATTGCTGGGCGAAAAGAAATATGAAGGTAGCTGGAAAGACTTGATTACAAGTTTTGAAAAAGGATTGATGCTTTACCGGGAAGCAAAATGGGATGAGGCCATTGCGGCATTCCAACAGGTATTGACTATCAAGGGTGACGATTTTGTCTCCAGCATGTATATAGAGCGATGCAAAAACCTGAAAGAACAGCCGCCCGCTAAGCCCTGGGACGGCGTTTTTATCATGACCAAAAAATAAGATCATAGTCTGGAACTGAGCCTGTATGGCATTAAAGAGTGAGCAAAAATATCGCAGTTGGGTTGAGGTTGACCTGGATAATTTTATCAGCAACCTGCACGAAATAAAAAGACTGATCGGTCCGCAAGTTGATTTTATGCAGATTGTTAAGGCCGATGCCTACGGGCACGGTGCTATTGAAATATCCAATGCTGCCCTGAAAAACGGCGCGCGGATGCTGGGAGTGGCCAATGCCGATGAAGGCGTCCAGTTGAGGATCAGCGGAATTGACGCGCCAATAATTATCCTCGGCCCTTCCACAGCAGCAGAAATTGACGAGATCATTAAGTACAAGCTTACACCGTCTGTCTCCGATATTTTTTTTGCCATGCAGTTACAAAAAACGCTGGAAAAGTCAGGCCACAAGCTGCCAGTTCATGTAGAAATCGATACCGGCATGGGACGTGGCGGAATTATCTACAGCGAAGCTCTAAATCTTATCCGCAAAATCTCTAAGCTTGCCAATATTGAGATAGAGGGGATCTTTTCTCATCTGGCCGGCAGTGAAAATATTATTCCCTACAACGACCGTCAATGGCAGTTGTTCTCCGGGTTGCTCGATGAACTCAAAAAATTGGAGATCAATATACCGATCCGGCATTTAGGCAACAGCGGAGCCATATTAAATTATCCCGAATTTCAAATGGACATGGTGCGTCCCGGACTTATGACCTATGGCATTTATCCCTCTCTAGATAAAGAAGTAAAAGCCAATCTTGCACCGGTGATGTCGTTTAAAACAAGCATTGTATTGCTCAAGGATTTTCCGAAAGGTTATGGTATCGGCTACGGCAGCACTTACATCACCAACAAAGAAACCCGAGTAGCTACAATTCCTGTCGGCTATGGAGATGGTTATCCTT
>JBAXRP010000529.1:0-1671 GCA_037131145.1 Bacteroidota bacterium | reverse complement strand
TGTCACGCCAGGCGAGAAGGATTTAGAACAGGCAGTAGGGCTGCTAAACACAATATCATAGCCTGTCTAATGGCAGGCTTCATCGGCCATTCAAGAAAATTACGAGGTGAAATATGTATATTCTTCAATTTGAGACCATTGAACCAAAGAACGATAGATTCTCATATGCAATTTGTGAAAAGATCGACCCAAAACCTTGGCATCGCCAACTGTTCGGGATTTTGATAACTGACTAATGATCTCTTTTCGGTTTGCCCCTGCCAAGGCCTTTTTGCCCGGTGCGGTGAAACCAGAACCCATTCTCCATTCAATGGGTTGTACCTTCGATGAGGATGTTCAGAAAAATTTATCATCGTTGTTTTTTTTCTACTAATTATGTGTATGAATACGAAATTAAAATTCAATCAAAATTAATTACTCAATTTAACGCCTTCTTCAATTAAACTCATTCAGGCAAAGAGTCCCATGCTTCCTGAATGAAAGAATAGTCGCACAGTTTTCACCAAACACATGTTCGATATCTGTAATATACTCTTTTACTTGTACTTCCGGTAAAAAAACCAGAATCGTACCTGCAAAGCCACCTCCATGAACTCGGCAAGCACCTCCATGAATTTTTCCCAAATAATTTTCAGTTAAAGCCAGAGCCATGGCTATCCCCTGCTGCCGCACATTTTTAGTCGTGTATATATTTTGCAGCAATTTATAAGAGGAATTCCCAGAAGCTTCAACAGAATCAATAAACTTTCGAAAATCACCTTTTTCCAGTGAAGCGACCTGATCTGCAACACGTTCATTTTCACCGATGAAGTGCAGTGACCGTAGAACAGCACGGTCGCCATGTTTTTCCCGTAATTCCGGTAATGCTTCTAAAAATTGTTCTTTTGAAATCTCACGTAAAACAGTTGCACCCATGTCGCGAGCAACTGCTTTCATTTCAGCAGGAATTGCTGCATAGTCTTCGGTTAAATCAGAATGATTTCCGCCGGTATCAACAACAAGAACGCAAATATTTTCTTTGCTAAAATCGAATTTCACTTTTTCCACACACGGATTTTCGGGGTCCTTAAAATCGATGAAAATGATTCCACCAACGGCACAGGCCATTTGATCCATTAATCCGCATGGTTTGCCGAAATATTTATTCTCAGCATATTGACCAATCGCAGCCAATTCTTCTGGAGAATATCTATGTTCGTTGTATAAACAATTTAACACTGTTCCGATCAACACTTCAAAAGAGGCGGAAGAACTGAGACCGGAGCCAGGCAATACGCTGCTGCTTAAGCAAATGTGAAGACCTCCTATCGTACCACCTAATTCTTTAAAGCGCGATGCAATGCCTCTTAGTAGTGCTATGGTTGTGCCTTTTTCCTCCGCCTTCGTATCTAAATCATTTAATTTGACAACGAAGGGACCGTCGTAACCATCTGAATATAAAACGATTTCATTTTCAGAAGTTTTGGCAGCAACAGCGATCGTATCAAGATCAATGCTTGCAGCCAGAACCATTCCATGGTTATGATCTGTGTGGTTACCGCTGATCTCAATCCTGCCAGGAGTACTAAAATAATGGAACTCGGTTTCACCAAAATGGCTTTCATAGTCATCTTCTAAATGTTGAAAGCGTTTAATCTGTTTGGCAATAATTTGTTGGTCTGTGCCATAAAG
>JBAXRP010000528.1:0-1680 GCA_037131145.1 Bacteroidota bacterium | reverse complement strand
CCAGGAGTATCACCGCCACGATGCCCCAGATGATCGTTATTTGGTCGATGGAAGGAAACACAGCGAGGTTAACCGGGAAGATGATTTTTCCGAGATATTGAAAAGCGGCGGGAATCCGGCGTATTCCGTTTTGCAGCAGCTCCCATACGGTCATGTTGAGCTTCATCAGAGGAACGGTTGAGCGCACTATGGCCCAGAAAAGGATTCCTGCGCTCCAGCCTGTGACAAGCGGCAACCATGTTTTCCATTTTGCCTGACAGCAGAAAATCAGCAATGGCAGAGCGATGAGAGGGATCACAACCGCTGTTTCCTTGGTAAACAAAGCCATCATGAAGCAGGCCAGTTGTGCCAGATAAAGATACCAGCGGGGTAGTTTTGCATAATCCAGGGTGAGGATCAGTCCGCCCAGAAAGAAGATCATCAAAAGCATATCGTTGCGGCCCGGGATCCAGGCAACAGCCTGGCTCAATACCGGGTGGACTGCAAAAATCAGCGCCAGGATCAGGGCATGAGGCTCAGGGATCTTCAGCCGGCGCAGGAAGAGGTATAGCAGCAGTACACATACGATGTGGAAAAGGAGGTTGGTAAAATGGTATCCGGCCACGCTGGCGCCAAAGAACTGGGATTCGATGATAAAATCAGCCAGAAAGACAGGGCGGTAATAGGAATCGTTGACTTCACTGAAAACCCCGCGATGAAAAGCCTTTGAAACATTATGGATGTCGCTGTTAAAAGGCTGGTTCTCCTTGATAAAAATTGAATCATCCAGCATGGTGTAATCGAGGGTTACCACCTTGATGTAAACCAGCAGGGGAACTGCCAGCAGCAACAACAGGATGAACTTCTTTTGCATATACCAAGGGGAAGGGACCTGATTCACGGGTTTTACGGCCTTCTTTTTGATCGGCTTTGCGGGGGGCTTCTTTTGTGTCACGGTTTTATCAGTTTGAGAAGTTCCGGAGCGACCTTCATTCCTTTTGCCTGCATCTGTCCAACCACCTCCCTGGCCTTCTCCTGCTGTTTCATGTTAAAGTAGAGCAATGCCAGGTTATAGTGGGCCTGCGGATTGCCGGGGTCGAGTTCGATCACTTTCAGCAAAAAGCCGGCGGCCGTGTCGGGTTGGTTCGCCTGGACTGCCGTCTGGGCTTTTTCCATGAAATGCTGCAGCTTCAGCGAACGGATCATGCCCTGCATGGTCGGAGTGTTCGGATGTTGCGGTTCCAGTGATACCACTTTCTCGAGGCAAAAGATGGTACTGTCGGAGTTTTTTTGCCGGCTGTAGATCAGACCAAGCTGGTAATAGATATCCGAAAACTGGGAATAAGGCAATTCGAGATAGAAATGGCGTTTGGCGGAATCATCCTGATTCAGCTGCATATAGATTTTTCCCAGGGTATAGTGGACCATCATCTGGTCCTGATCAATGGTGTAACACTCCTTGCGAATCTTCTCCCTCTCCTCAGGAGTGAGGGTCGTTCCGTTCACCAGCATCATGCGCGGCATTATGGCATGGGGCGAATCTTGAGCGGCCATCCGCCAAAAATTATCTTCATTTTTAAAGAGGCTGATTCGTGTAAAGCTGATTATTGAGAAAAGCAAAATAATTGCAGTGGCAATGATCATGCGGTACCGGCCTTTGAACTTATCGGAAAACAATAAAGTCTGACTAAGAATCAGAAG
>JBAXRP010000527.1:0-1692 GCA_037131145.1 Bacteroidota bacterium | reverse complement strand
TCCCAGGGTTCTTTGGCCATGCAGCGTTTCAGCAACGTGTTCAGTTCCGGATTAAAGGATGGAGGAAGGTTGGGAACCTGCGCGCCGGTCAGCATAACCATGCCGCCATGATCGCCAAAAGGCAGATCACCGGTAAGCAACTCGTACATGGCCACACCCAGCGAAAAGATATCCCCGGCCTTGATGATCTGCTTGTCAGCCGAAAATTTCTCGGGCGGCATGTAAGCCAACGTGCCCGTCGAAGCCTGTGCGCCCATGCTTTTAGTAAGGGTCCGGCGGATCTTGCTGCTGATTCCGAAATCGGCCAACAGGTAATTTCCATTGCCATCGATCAGGAAATTATCTGGTTTAATATCCTGATGAATGATTGGCGGATCCTGGTTATGCAGGTAATTTAGCGCAGAAGATGCCTGCTCCATAAAGCGGGCAAGTTCCTGCTCTGTTGTTTCCCCGATTTTGCCAAATACCGAACCCTGGTTGCAGTATTGCATGACGAGATAAGGCGAATTTTCAAAATCATCGAAATAAGTTGGTTTTAACAATCCCGGGTGGTTCAGGTTGAAAACCAACGCGTACTCCTTACTGAACAACTCCAATCCCTTATCATCCAGTCCCTGTCCCGGCGCAAATATCTTTATCGCAACCTCAAGATTACCTGATTTTTTATCTACTGCCAGCCACACCTGGCTGTAACCGCCAACGCCGATGAGCTTTTTAAGGAGGTAGCGGTTGGCGAAGATTGAATTTGCTGTGAGCGTTTTCATGAAAATTTTATAATTGTAATTCTACGTTTATGAAATAGACAGAGAATGCATCAGACCAGGCATTAGTTAAAATTCCCGAATGGCTCTAACACCTGCACTAATTATTCGTGAATGCCTTCCAGACACGTCTAATGTTCTTTGTCCCCCGGAAAAATCGACCCACTCAAATTTTAAATTACTGACATAGTAATCATTTTGAAATCGTCCTCGGTTAATTTCATGCAGGTTATGATACATGGCTTCAAGCTGACGCATTGATGGTAAAAACCAATCCTTATATCCATTGAAATTTAATTTTTTAACGATTGAATCTGCTTCTTCCTGGTCGCATGATTCACATTGATCTTGCGTGGCACACACTAATCCATGATTTCCGGAAGGATCCAGATAGAAAATGATCCCGCCGGCATAAGCATCTCCAATTTGAAGCTTCTTCTGCGACACCCCGGTATTTTTTATCAGCGAAACTTGTCCTTCCTTATCTCCAGCCTGTTTTATTGTTTGTTTAAGTGAATCATTGATCTGATTTTGCATTTTTATTACCGCGGCAAGACTATCAGCTATTCTTAAATTTTCTTTTTGTGTATCAGTCCCGGTATTTCTCAGGAAAAAGATCACCGCAATAACCACCAGGGATATGGCCGCTATTATTATCCAGATTGTTGGTAGTTTCTTTTTCAGTGGTTTTGTTTCGGTGGTTTGGTTTTCCCGGCTTGAAGAAATGACCTGAAGGTCGTCCTGTTTATGAAAAGGCTGAGTTTTTCGTCCATTAATGGATTGCTGAGATTCTTTTTTATCATCAGAACTTTCCGTCGATTGTCTGTTTGCTGAAACCTGCCAGCGACCAGACTGCAGAAAACCGGCTGCTGCCATTTCCAATTGCTCAGCCGTTGGTCTTTCCCACGGTTCTTTGGACATGCAGCTTCTT
>JBAXRP010000526.1:0-1698 GCA_037131145.1 Bacteroidota bacterium | reverse complement strand
CGGAATATCTCCAGGGCGCCCAAGCCATGCAGGGGGGGCTGATTGTTGCGCTGGCTGACGAAGCCATCGCACACGCCATGATGACGCAGTTAAATCAGGATGAGGGTTTGACAACCATTGAACTCAAAAGCAGTTTTCTGTCGGGCGTTTCAGGGGGTGAGTTAATCGCCGAAGCAACTGTTTTTAAAAAAGGGCAGAGTCTGATGATCGGCGATTGTATTGTGACCAACGGCGAAGGGAAGAATATCTGCCGGGTGTCGGCAACGTTTATGCTTTTGAAAAATAAAACAAAAGGAGAAAATTGATGAAACACAACATGACATCAACGGTAACCCTTAACAACAAAACAACCATGCCCTGGTTTGGATTGGGCACATTTCTTTCCCCGGTGGGCGAAACTACACAGAATGCGGTTCGCTTGTCTCTGGAAGCGGGTTATCGCCACATCGATACAGCCAGAATCTATGATAATGAGCAAGATGTAGGGCAGGCTATTATCGAAAGCGGTGTGCCCAGAGGCAATATTTTTGTAACCACCAAAGTGTGGAATGACGACCAGGGTTATGAAGCAACATTGAAAGCGTTTGATGAGAGTTTAAAGCGCCTGAAAATGGATTATGTGGATTTATACCTGATCCACTGGCCGGTGCCGGAACTGCGCAATGAAACCTGGAAAGCGCTGATTAAATTACAGGCATTAGGCAAAACACGCGCTATTGGTGTCAGCAACTTTATGATTAGGCATCTCGAAGAGCTTTTATCCAAGACGGATGTTGTTCCAGCCGTGAACCAGACTGAGATCAGCCCTTTTATTCAACGCAGGCCCCTGGTGGAATACTGCAAAAAACAAGGTATTGTGGTCGAATCTTACAGCACGCTTAGCCGAGGCAAACGAACGAGCGATGAGCGCCTGGTCGTCATAGGCAATAAATACGGCAAAACGGCCGCGCAGGTAATGTTGCGCTGGGCGTTACAGAGCGAAATAATGATTATTCCGAAATCGGTGCATAAAGAACGCATTATCGAAAATGCCGACATCTTTGATTTTGAAATCTCCTCCGCCGATATAACCGCCATCAACGCGATGAATGAGAACTGCTCCATCACGCCTCCCTCATGGGAACCGGAAACATCGGATAGGTGGAAGTAATGCGTGTAAAAGCTTCTGGGCTGTCTTATGGTTTTGTGGCCGTTGAAACAGGAACTGTGGCCGGTGATGGTGATAAATTTCTTACGACAACAATTCTACTCTCGGGTGATTCTTTTCTGGACGTCCATAATTCGCTATTTTCTTCTCCGTAGACGTTCCAGTCAACAGCTTCCGAATTGGTGTCTGAAACCCAGACACAGCATGTTTTATTAATCAAAGCCGGTTCTTCCTGAAGGTCTGCAATCTCCCTTTGAGATGGCAGACGCCAGTCGGTGAAGCCTGCCTCGTTAAGGCCTTTCACGGTATTGATGACATTGCCGGCTGTGATATCAGCGACAGGATAAATAAGCCATTGCAAATCGGTCTTTGTATCAATAACGGTGCCGTTCTTTAAATGATTAAAACGAATTTTAATCGGTGTACCTAAAATAAGTTTTTGTCCTGCCTCCGGCGTTTTGATTTTTTGAGTTATTTTTGTATTCCATTTGTCGGAAAGGATGTTAATAATGTAATCGGACGAGGGAGCGATACCCGTCAACCGAAAACTG
>JBAXRP010000525.1:0-1699 GCA_037131145.1 Bacteroidota bacterium | reverse complement strand
CGGCCCCATTATTATTCAGTCGGTTGTCCCTGTGCACATCGATGATACGGCGGAGACGCTGGCCGCCAGAATACTAAAGGAAGAACACAAAATTTATCCTCAGGCCATCCGTTATTTTGCGGAAGGCAGAATTATCAAAAACGGCCGTCATATAGAAATTAAGAATATCAAAAATCCTGATCATGCGGCAATTCATAATCCGCCCCTGAACGGTTAACAGGCTTTTTATCAACCTGTTTTGGAGGAAAATATATTTCGTGTATGATCTGATTGTCATAGGTGATGATCTTTCTTCTCATGTCGCCGCTGCCTACGCAAGCCAAAATGGTCTCCACACGCTGCTTATTGCGGAGGGCGGACTAGGCGGGTTGTATCTACTCGACGATTTTGTTTTCAATATCGATCCCACGCCGCTTACCGGCCTGGGGCCGGAACAACTGGGCCTGTCGGTGCTGGCCGAACTGGGTATTGCACCGCCCGAAACAGAATCACTGTCTATCAATCCCGCGTTTCAGGTTATTCTTCCCGATCATCGCATTGATTTCTACAATGATCTCATCTCACTTACGGCTGAACTGGCCCGGGAATTTCCCGAAATGGATGCAGACATCAGTGACTATTATAATATGGCGATTGACGCCTCGTCCGTTTTTCATCACTGGGTGGCTGAACATCCGCAGATTCAGCCGCAAAATCTTAAAGAATATTTCGCATACCTAAAAATGCTTCCTCATATTGTCCGATATAAATTTGGCGCCGTTAAATTTGATAAAATTCTATCGCAAGATGCGTCTTTGGAAAAAGTTTGGGAAGCACAGCAGGCGCTGCTTTCCTTCAATAATGATGATTTATTTTCATTTGCTTCGGCTTTTCAATATTGCGCGCCTCTGCGCGGCGTTTCTTATTTTCCGCAGGGGAAACAATTTTTATTCAACGCGCTCATCGAAAAAGTTGAATCGAACAAAGGATTATATCTGAACAATTATCAAATATCATCGATAAGCAAAAATAAAACTATCGATCTGGAAATCAAAGCGCAAGACGGCACAACATCCAAAGTGTCCGGCCAGACTCTCATCGTCAGCACAAAATCGAGCAGTCTATCTTTGGTTCGGGGCAAGAACAAGTATCTCAATGTTTCAGATTGGTTTCGTCCGGCAAAAATTGCCTATTATCCTTTCACGATTTTTCTGGGTGTGGCTGAGAAATGCCTGCCCAAACAGATCGCTCGGCATGTCGCTGTCGTTACGGATGTGGCGAAAGATATCTATGACAATAATCTTATTATTCTGGAAACAAGTCTTCCGGAAAAAGACCAGAGTCTCTTTCTGTCCAGATCATCCCTTACGGCCACGGTTTACCTTCCGGATAGTGAAGAAAATTGGACATGGGATGCTCTCAAACGTGAGGCCAATTCGATTGTAGAGAGACTCGAAGCATTCCTTCCTTTTTTAAAGGATAATATTGAGCTATCCAATATTGATAAATCAATTGATATTTCATTAGATTACCAAAAAGTTCTCAGTCCAAAATATAAAGTGCCGAACGCCTTTTTTACCTCTTTTGCCGCCAAAACCAATAAAACGCGATTTAAAAATATCTTCCTGACGGGTTCATCTTTACTGACGGATGCCGGTTTTGATGCGGAGATAATCTCCGGTAAAAACGCAGCGCTGCAAGTGATGAAGAAAAGGAAATG
>JBAXRP010000524.1:0-1711 GCA_037131145.1 Bacteroidota bacterium | reverse complement strand
TTGCAACAGAATCCCGAAGGGATGACATGATTATAGATTGAAAAGATTGATTTTGGAACAGAATCCCGAAGGGATGACATGATTATAGATTGAAAAGATTGATTTTGCAACAGAATCCCGAAGGGATGACATGATTATAGAATTATTTAAAACAGATAAGAAGCTAATTAATTTCACCAACCAAATTTTATAAACCCATGACAGGAGAAAAGATCACATTGATAAACGGGAAACTCTTTGTTCCCGATCAGCCGGTAATACCATTTATTGAAGGCGATGGAACCGGACCCGATATCTGGAAAGCCAGCGTAAAAGTATTTGACGCCGCGGTTGAAAAAGCATATTCGGGCAGGCGGAAAATAATCTGGAAAGAGGTTTTTGCCGGAGAAAAAGCCTTCGGGAAAACCGGAGAATGGCTTCCAAAGGAAACGCTCGATATTATCAACGAATACCTTGTTGCAATAAAAGGACCGCTTACCACACCGGTTGGCGGAGGAATAAGGTCATTGAATGTAGCTCTGCGACAAATTCTCGATCTCTATACCTGCCTTCGTCCGGTACGTTATTTTAAAGGAGTTCCATCTCCGGTAAAGCGACCGGAAACCACCGATATGGTGATCTTCCGCGAAAATTCTGAAGATATCTATGCAGGTATTGAATGGATGCAGGGAACCCCGGAGGTTGAAAAAATGATTAATTTCCTGATCAATGAAATGGGCGTAAAAAAGATTCGTTTTCCTGAATCTTCATCAATCGGCATAAAACCTGTTTCCAAAGAAGGAACTGAAAGGCTTGTCAGGGCTGCCATAAGTTATGCGCTTCTACACAAAAAGCCCTCAGTGACAATCGTCCATAAAGGAAATATTATGAAATTCACCGAAGGGCAGTTCAAGCAATGGGGTTATGAACTTGCTGAACGTGAATTTGGCGATAGCGTGTTCACCTGGCCGCAGTATGATAAAATCAAAGCCAAAGATGGCGAAACCGTAGCCGATACAGCGCAGAAAGAGGCAATAACAGCCGGTAAGCTCATAATCAAAGACGTAATTGCCGACGCCTTTCTACAGCAAATCCTTACGCGACCGGCAGAGTATTCCGTAATCGCCACATTGAACCTCAACGGAGATTATATTTCTGACGCGCTCGCTGCTATTGTCGGCGGAATCGGAATAGCCCCGGGAGCCAACATCAATTATGTTACCGGACATGCAGTTTTTGAAGCTACACATGGAACCGCGCCAAAATATGCAGGTAAAGACCAGGTAAATCCGGGATCTGTCATTCTTTCAGGAGCAATGATGCTCGAATACATGGGCTGGAAAGAAGCAGCGGATCTGATTGTTAAAGGACTGGAAGGAGCCATTGCAAAAAAACGTGTCACCTACGATTTCGAGAGACTTATGGAAGGCGCTACCAAATTAAAATGCTCAGAATTTGGAACCGAAATTATCGCCAATATGTAACTATCGGAACAGGTATAATACAAAGCAGTTTTCAACTTAGAGACTGATTTGCTTCCTCACCGATGCCATAAATCGCCATCCGGTACCAAGGATGGAAGTTTATCAACCATTTCAAATTTCCTAATCCAAAGAAAAAGCGTTATAATTTCTGGAATTATAACGCTTTTTATATTTGAGTAGTGATCCGGGCGGGATTCGAACCCACGACCCGCAGCTTAGAAGGCTGCTGCTCTATCCAACTGAGCTAC
>JBAXRP010000523.1:0-1712 GCA_037131145.1 Bacteroidota bacterium | reverse complement strand
GAAGGCGCGGTGGATTATGGCAACGATTCAATGTTCTATAGTTTTATTGATTCGGCAGTGCGCGACTGGCAGACCCCGCTGCTTGCAGGAATGCAAATCATCCCGGAAAATGCAACTGCAACCGACCACAGAAGGGTAAACCGGGCTGCCCTAATCAGCCCTGTCGTTTCGCAAAATGAATTTCAACATTATGATAAAGTACATCTGGCGCCGGGCACCGAAAAAATCCCTTATCACCAATTCCTTGTAAAAATACACGGGTTCCCTGTGGCAATCAATGATTCTTCCTGGTTAAAAAGCGGAAGTAAAGTACAATTAATTGAATTACAACTGCAAAATGACAGAAAAGTAAAGATGGGAACCCCAATTTGTCTTGAACAAAACTATCCGGCAATCTGGGGTGAAATGGCAATGGGCGGCGCCGGATTCTTCGTACAACTATCCTACGAATCATGGTGGAAAGCCATGTATTTCAAAACCCAGATGGCGAATATCACCCGGTTGCGTTGCATTGAAACCCGGCGTGGCGCTGCAAGGTGTTCCAATGGAGGCATGACGGAATTCATTGATTGTTATGGGAAAATCCAATTGCAGACCAAACCGGGAGAAGGTTGCCTGACGGCGAATTTATCCCTGAATAATGAGAAAACTTTCTTTGTAAAATACAGTGGGAGTTATTGTCTGATATGTCTTATCTTTATTGCCGGTTTCTCGGTTGTTTTTTTCTTGAAAAAGCCCAAACCTGGTGTCGGTTGATTTTCATTATAAAAATTTAAATTTTGGCTTTATTAATAATCGCAAAGTTCGTTTTAGCGTATATTGGATTTTATTTTTTATGGTACCGGCATTCTTTTACCAAATTGAGGCGAAAGCTTCAATTTGTTGCGTAGGCGGCAACGGGGAAAAATGTTGGGGGACTTATAAAAAAAAGAAGAGCATTCAAATGAAACGAACGTTCGCGTCTCCCGGAAGGATTGTCAATATGGATGGTACAACCGGGCAATCATATGGATTTACACAAGGCAATCCCCCGGTGATTTCTTATGCAGATCTGAATTACGCCTACAGCCCGCAAAATGATCTGTATTATTATGCTCAATCTTTTGGAACCGGCAGTATGAATATCGGCGCTGTAAACAAAGTGACCGCCCAACAATGGACAATGCCAAACTGTACCTTTGATGACATTGATTCAGCCGTGGGCGTTCCCGTTTTACAAACGCCATATCTTCAATATTTTCCCACAGCCACACACTGTAAACTTTACGAATATCCCGAATATGGAGTGATGTACAGCTATTTTGAATACTATAACCTGAACCCGGCCGGAATTACCCTGCTTGGCAGTGTTGATGATTTTGATATTACACCAAACGTCGACCCTACTGATTTGTTTATTGCCCCGCTGGAAATTGATATAAATTTCCATCTTGTTGTAAATGACACGCTGATTAACGGAAACCAAAAAAAAATATTGAATGAAGTTATTGATGCGGAAGGCTTTGGTACGCTGACAACTCCATGGGGCAATTTTGACGTTATAAAAATTGTCAACCATTACAGTGAGTTGTATTTTGTAAATGGAGCGCTGATCGATGAATTTCATCAACCGGTTGTCACTTTTATCAGCAAGGATGGGAATCAACTGGATCTTACACTGCCGGAAGGTTCTGCCACAACTGGTACCGTTGCTACAGAAATGATTGAATTTA
>JBAXRP010000522.1:0-1728 GCA_037131145.1 Bacteroidota bacterium | reverse complement strand
AGATGATGAAATCATCGTTGTGCTGAAGAAAAAAAGAAACCTTCCCTTGATATTGGAAAAAATGTCCGGTTTCGCCAACACAAAAATTGACTGGCTTGAAAATAAAAAACTAACCTTCCAGGGGGCATCTTATTCCTGAACCTACGCAGAATAGTTTCCCGTGATAATCTATGATAAATATTATATTACTCAGCACCTCTTCCCGGTTTTATTGGGAGTAAACTTTGCAGTGAAAATGAGTTTCCGGCGTGGAATTAATGTTTGAAATTTGATTCATAAATCTTAATCCATTCCGCAACATTAATTTTAGCCGTCAATTCTCCGATCAGTTGAAATGGTATCTGGTCTGGCTTTTTAAAACGGATACAGCCTTTCCCGATATCCGGTTTCCCTTTAACATTCTTGTTGTATTCATTGGTAAACCAATCCAGAAGATCCTTGCTGCCATAAATGCCCAAATGATGAATCACTATGTGGCTTTTCTGGGAAGCAATATTCATAAACGGTAGCGGCAATTTCGGATCGCAACGGTATCCGGCAGGATAAACAGAAAGAGGGACAACATATCCAATCATACCATAATTCATGGTTTCCACAAATCCTTCGGGCAGATTGTCAAGAATAGTTTTTCTCAGTTTGCTCATGGCGACCTTACGATCTTCTGGCAACTGGTCAATGTATTGGTCGGGGGTGTCGGCTTTTATTTGCATTGAATGGTGTTTTTAAAACAGTGACAGGCTAACATTCATTTTGAAATTTTCGACAGATGCCCCATCCTCAAATCAATCCTCTCTTTAATGGCTGTGAAGTCATCCTTCGCAAGCAAATCCTTATTCAGGGCATTCATATCTTTAATAAAAGTAATCAGCCTGCTAATATTTTCGTTGATTTTCTTTATTTTATCAAACTCGGCATATTCCTCTTTGCTTACTTTTCCGGTATATTTTTTAATGAAGGCATCAAATTTCTGATACTTCGTTTCCCAAAAGTCAAATAATTCACCTTTAAAATCCAAATCGTCCAATGGCAGCTTTTCCGCCCAAACCGGGAATACCCTTTCAGAAAATTTATTCTTGTCCTGCTGGCTGATGCGGTCAATTTCCAGCAACTCAAACATGCAATAGGGGGAGCGGAGATATTTCCCGCTGATGGCCACCACGATCATGTCGCCCCGGCCAATCTCCTCCATGAAGTTGCTGATCAGTTGCTGATAACCCAGGTCCATCTTGTCTCTTTTCAGATAATATCCGGATTCAGCCAATGACCGATAGAGTTCATTCACAATTTTTTCCCGGCTCTCGGTGGTTTCGTTCTCATCGCCCCACGCATAGGAAAAATAGATGGCAGGAGGCGATGGTGCAGTTTCCCGTTCGTCCCTTCGTTCATCTTCGTCGGACCTGCTTCGTCTGAACCGGTTCAGGTAATCATCCGAATACAGGAACCCAAGCATTTTCGAGAGCAGGACTTTTTCATCGGAAACCGGACAAACGACATCGGTTTTATATCCTTTTAACCGGTTGATCAGGACATCAAATTTATAACTATAGGGGGATTTGCTCCCGCTGCAAGTTTGACAAGTGCAGTAAACCGTGCGTTCAACCTTAAAATTGTGATACCGAGTATGAATGATGTCGAACTGTTCGGCGATCAACGTATGCAGATCCCGGGTTTCGGTGCCGGAAAGCCGTATTTCAATATTGTTTGTGGAATAGATCTCCCTGATCTCTG
>JBAXRP010000521.1:0-1744 GCA_037131145.1 Bacteroidota bacterium | reverse complement strand
TTGAAGGATTTATGGCTGGAGAATGGATTTCAAGCCATCCCGGCAGGATTGAATTATCTCGACAGGTTATGGGCTTTCACCGAAATTCCGCTTAAAGGATCGTTTTTCTGGACTTCCACGCCAGCCGGATCGTCAGGCGCTTTTGCTCGTGGAGTGAATAGCGCCAATGCCAGTGTTTCTCTATATTCTGCAAGTCGCGCCAATGCTTTTTCAGTTAGATGCGCGAAGGATTAGCAGACTCATTTCGCTACTTCGTTACTTCGCTTCTTTAATCAATTTCCCTTAGATTCAATCTCCTCAGCTTTGGTGCAAATTTCGATGTAAATCCCACAATCGCCAAAGTCATAAATCCCCCAAAAACCACTGAAGGGATCAGTCCCATCAGTTTTGCCGCCACCCCCGATTCAAATGAACCTATTTCGTTGGACGAGCCAATAAATATAGCATTAACGGCTGCCACGCGACCGCGCATCTCATCGGGTGTAATCAGTTGCATGGCGGTTGCCCGGATAATCACGCTGACGTTATCGAACATGCCGCTAAGCATAAGCAATCCCAGCGAAAGATAAAAGTTGTGCGAAAGTGCAAAAAGCAGTATGCTAAGTCCAAAACCCGCCACCCCAATCATCATGTTACGACCGGCATGTATCATGGGAGGACGATGGGCTATAATCAGCGACATAAGCACCGCCCCGACCATTGGCGCAGCGCGCAGAAAACCCAATCCCTGCGGACCCACCTTCAACACTTCTGCCGCAAAAACCGGCAGCATCGCCACAGCGCCGCCGAATAATACGGCAAACATGTCGAGCGACATGGCGCCAAGCAGAATCTGATTTTTAAATACAAATTTCAACCCCGACGACAACCGCTCAAAAAGCGTTTCATCAAAGGAGGAAGGCTGAACAGGACGATTTTTTACAAAACCAAGCAGGAGTAGCGACAGCAATAAAAAGAACAAAACGCTGAGATAGGCTACCCGTACGCCGAGAAAACCATAAATCAAACCGCCGAGCGCCGGACCGGTTATTGCCGCCACATGCCAGCCGGTACTGCTCCAGGTTGAAGCGTTTGCGTAAAGTTGGCGCGGAATCAGTTGCGACATCATCGCAACTATTGAGGGGTAAAGGAATGCGCGTGAAACGCCGCTCACGGCAACCACAAAATAGATTGGCAACACCCCGAAGGCGGCAATAATCCCAAACCTTTTTATTGTGAAAAGAAACAGCGACAAGGTTCCTGCCAGAAAGAAGAAGGTAAACCAGATTATAATACGCTTGCGGTTGTAACGGTCGGCTGCGTGACCGGCAAAAAGAACCACGGCAATGTTGGGAAGAGCTTCGGCAAGTCCAACCAGTCCAAGCGCCAGAGGATCGCGGGTAAGTTCATATACTTGCCAGCCCACGATAAGCCCCTGCATCTGGATAGCGATTGTGGTGAAAAACCGGAACATCAGGAAAAGCCGGAAGTCGCGGATTTTCAGTACGGCGTAGGCGTCGGGTTTATTCCTGGTATCGGGTGAATATTCCATTTTGCAAATAAAATAGACTGCTTATCTCCTTTAACAAGTTGATCATTTTTAAGGCTCATTAAATCTCATTCTACAATCATGTCATCCCTTCGGGATTTGGCTGCAAACCAATCTTTTCAATCTACAATCATGTCATCCCTTCGGGATTTGGCTGCAAACAATCTTTTCAATCTACAATCATGTCATCCCTTCGGGATTCTGTTGCAAGTCCAA
>JBAXRP010000520.1:0-1749 GCA_037131145.1 Bacteroidota bacterium | reverse complement strand
TTGTATAGCAGGGAGTCAATGGCTGTATCTTTAAGACTCATGCCGAACAGATTAAAGACCATGTAAACCAGGATGAGTACACCGGTGAAAAGAATGATTCCAGCATTCAGTGCTACATCCACGGTTCCTCTGGCAATTGCAGCAACCGGGAGTGGAACAAGGTGTTCCTTTTTGTTTTTGGAAAAAAGGTTCTTCAGCCCGCTTACGCCGAGTGCTGATCAATCAAAGCACCGCATGGTTGTTTATCCCATCCTTCCGGAGTAACGGTAATAGTGGCGAAAATATTGATAACGAAAAATACAGTTCCAAGCATAACCAAGGCTATTCCGAGGATAAAAAAGATACCGCCCACAACGCTGAATTGCGTAAAATCAACTGGCAATGGCCAATACAAGGTATATAATGGGGCATAATGGGTTAAAAATCCCGAGAACCAAAACATGAAGGTACAGATGGCGATGAGTAACATGTTCCAGTTTCCCAGTTTTATACTCCACAATGGCTTTTTCATCAGGAATTGAACCAGGAATAGGAAGGCTCCGAAAACGATGGAATAGGTTGATCCGAAAATCCCCACCAGCGGATGTGCGGTCATGATGGCGAAAAACTGGTTAGTTGAAATCTGTGGAATTGGCTCGATTTCATAGATTCGCATGATCATTCCCTCAATAACAGCGAAAGCATAATAAACAAGACCGACCACGACAAAACGGAGGGTGAGTTTTTGCATTGGAGTGAGGCTGTCTGATTTGAACATAGCCTGTTCCCCTTTCATTAGTGTTTGTAAAAAGTTCATATTGATATGTTTTTAAGGTTTATACCCGGTTGATTAATTGGTGACTGTTGTGTTGCAGGAAACTACCACGGCATCCTTCAGAACGATGTTCCATCCATCAGGCCCAGAATATTCCGTTGTAGATAATAACAACTATTCCATAGTACAAATAGACACGCAGACATGGATGGCAGAAAATCTTAATGTTGGTACAAGAATCTCTGGTTCTTCAAATCAAACAAATAACAGTATAATTGAAAAATACTGTTACGATGATCTTGAAGCCAACTGCAACACTTATGGTGGATTATATCAATGGGATGAAGCCATGCAGTACTCAGCCACAGAAGGAGTAAAGGGCATCTGCCCGACAGGCTGGCATTTACCTACTGATGCAGAATGGACAACGCTAGCTGATTTTCTTGGCGGAGAATCAATAGCCGGTGGAAAGATGAAAGAGGCCGGAATAGCCCATTGGTTACCACCAAATACTGGAGCAACCAACTCCAGTGGATTCACTGCTATTCCGGGCGGCGCCAGTAACTACAATGGTGGTTTCACAAATCTTGCTAACGCCGCCGACTTCTGGTCGTCTTCGCAGGACGATGAATTGAACGCATGGGGCCGGAAAATATTCTACTATTTCGAGGACGTGTCCCGGGACGTTTACTATAAGGCGTGGGGCTTTTCTACCCGTTGCCTCAAGGATTAAGGGAGATTTTCCACCAACCCCAACCAAACCATAATGTTTGATCCACATCCCCATTCCCCTCTTAAAATGAATCAAAAGAACAATAAGTTAGTAAAACTTCCACAATACTTCCACAATTGGAAAATGAAAAACCCTGAATCTTAGTAGAATCAGGGTTTTCGATTTGATTTTGGGACGAGAGGGACATTTGACGAGGGGTTTCATGTGAATCAAATAATAGAATCAATTGGACATTCAAGTGTGTTAAATTGTTAACAATGTT
>JBAXRP010000519.1:0-1759 GCA_037131145.1 Bacteroidota bacterium | reverse complement strand
ACGTAACACTTTACACTTAACACTTAGCACTTTTGTTTCACTTAACACTTACCACCTGCTTTTCACTTCCATCTCCTACCTCCTCTTTCTTCCATTGATCGTGCTTGCCTATTACCTCTGCCCCGCCCGCTTCCGTTGGGTATGGCTGGTTTTGGCGAGTGTAGCTTATTACTTATCATTTATCCCGATATTTTTCGCCCTGATCGGAGTGCCGGTAATCGGCAATTATTTCGGAGGAAGGTGGTTGTTAGAAGCGAATGAGCGTGGAGTTGATAAACTAATATACGCCAACTTTACCTTTATTTTATATCCTTGAAGGAATCAGAAACAGTTGAATTTAAAAAAACCACCTCTGAAATTAAAGAGGCTGTTATCTCTATGGCAGCAATGATCAATAAACAAGGCCATGGCACCATCTATTTTGGAATTTCGGATAATGGAACAGTATTTGGACAAATTATTGGACATGAAACATTACAGGTTGTTTCCCAAGCGTTTGTTGACAACATTGAACCTAAAATTTATCCCATAATAGAGGTTGTAAAAATTGATGGTAAAGATTGCATTGTGGCACAAGCGAAAGGCATCAACAGCCCCTATTTTGCTTACGGAAGGGCGTATATTCGCGTAGGTGAATCCGATAAACGGTTAAGTGTCGCTGAAATAGAATTCCGAATACTCAATAAAAAAAAAATATTCTGGGAAAAGGAACAATCAACGAAATCATTAACGGAAATTAATGAGGAGGCTGTTAAAAGTTTCGTAAGACAAGCACAAACGGTTCAGCGAATTGATTTTGAATTTATTGACACGAGAACGACCCTGCATAAGTTGCATTTATTGGATGGGATGCACCTCATGATGGCAGCACAAATATTGTTTTGCGATGATAATCAAATGGAAATTCAGGCGGCTACTTTTGCAGGCAACGACAAACTGACTTTTCTCGATATTAAACAATTCAAGGGAAACCTTTTTCATTTGCGAAAACAGGCAGAACTTTATATCAAAGCAAATATGAGGTGGCGGGCCGATCTGAGTGGAAGTCGTCGTAAAGAAATTCCCGAGATTCCTATAAGGGCAATATCAGAAGCCATTGGAAACTCATTGTGCCACCGTGATTATTCAAATCCCAAAGGGAATGAAGTTGCAATCTTTAAAAACAGGATTGAAATATACAATCCGGGTATGTTCCCTGAAGGAATTGAGCCCGAAGATTATTTTGCGGGCAATGAGCATTCTGTTTTACGTAATCCACTGATCGCTGAAACAATGTTTCGCTCTGGAGATATTGAAAGATGGGGAAGCGGTATAAAAAGGATTCATGACGAATGTGCTGAATATGGTATCAAGGTTGAATTTGTTCGTCGGAAAACAGGTTTTGTGGTTTCCTTTTACCGGCCTGAATCATGGGAAGAACCAGAGATTTCCGAAAGATTGACCCAGAAAACTGACCAGAAAACCGACCAGAAAACCGACCAGAAAATCCCCTCTGCCGAAGATGAAATATTGTCGTTAATCAAACAAAACAGCAAAATAACTATTTCGCAAATCTCATTGAATATTAATAAAGGCATTACAGTTACAAAGGAATATATCAGAAATCTTAAGCAGCAAGGAAAAATCAAACGAATCGGACCCGATAAAGGAGGTTATTGGCTGGTTATCAGTGAACCCGGAACCGCTGATAAATAGCATTAAGTTTTAAGTGTTAAGTGATTAAGTGTTAAGTGTTAAGGAGAAGAGAATTGACAAATTC
>JBAXRP010000518.1:0-1759 GCA_037131145.1 Bacteroidota bacterium | reverse complement strand
ACCAAAGTAGCGAAGGACTGAACATTAAGCTGTTCCAAATGACGTAAGGAGGATACATTTCATCAAATCATAATAATCAGTTATTCGATGTTTTACGATTTATTCCCTGATAAAATAAAACCCTAACCAGATTATTTTCACCTGCTTTGTCATCCACTTTAATCCGTGGGAAACAAGACGCATTCCTAAGTTTGCGGAATGCCATAATCGGATATAAGCCCCAGCTTATCAATAAACTGATTGAAAGCAGTGTGTTTCAGCATATAATCAGGATGGGGTACAATGTGTATGTAGGAAAAACCGGCGATAAAGAGATTGATTTTGTTTGTGAACCACAGGGAGAAAAAATATATATCCAGTGCGCCTAACTGTTAACCGATGACCAAACGATTGAGCGCGAATTCGGAAACCTTATGCTGATCAAGGATAATTATCCAAAATTCGTTGTCACGATGAAAATTGCTGGCAGTATTTCGTTCCGTTTACTGGTTACTGTTGCGTTTTAGAACGGGAGCAAAGAAAAGAATCAGAGGGAGGTACACCTTAGGCGTTGCCGCATGAGTGGTTTTGATCCAGATTCCATTTTATAGTTTTGGCGGTAAATTTTTTCACAGCCTTTTCATCTTTTAAACCAACAAATAAAAAACCCGCTTCGCTTATCAGTTTTGGCTGAAAACGAAACGGGTTTGAAGAATGAGCATTATAAATGCAAGGCTAGGCATTTATTTATCGACGCTGCATTTCCACCCAATAAATTCAATCTTGGGATTATCGGTCTTCAAGGTATCCCCGCCATAAATGCCATCTGATATATTATAGCAAATGAACGCCTCGTTATTAAATGGGTCGAGTGCTCTGCAGGTAATTTTTAGTGTAAACGGCTTCCCAAGGCGCCGCGAAACAGATTCATCAGTAATATTAATAACCGTATCTGCAGTAGGGGAAATGAGCCAGCCGACAGGATCCTCTCCAGGGCTACGCAATGTGCATGAAACATCAAATATATTATATTCCCCTGGCACGCTGTACTGAAAAGTAGTTTTTATTCGTAAAATAATTTTATCAGCAGTTGTTCCGCAAGATTCACCAATCCATTCAATTTTAGCGATATCTGTTGCTAATGAAGTATTGGTTTTTCCGTTATCAAAGTTATAGCAGACGGGTAAGGTTACTCCAGCGCTATTAGTCGCCGTGCAACTCATAGTTAATACGGACAGCTTTCCTTTACGGGCGAGCCCTTCCTCGCCGGTAATTTCAATCGTGTAATTTTGTCCCGGAGTAATAAAATAAGTCAGATCAGCCTGACCGCTGACAGACAGAGTTAATTTATTATTAGTAACAATGGTTTCGGGATTTATCGGACTGGCTCCCCTTGTAAATGCTGCCTTGAACACGGACATAAGATTTATTGTTAAATATCTATAAACAATGTAAAGATAGCTAATGTTTGGCCTGGAGAGAGAATAGTTATTCTACGGTCTATAGAAGCAATGAACGTCAGAAAATCGGCAATATTAATTCCTCCAATTCCGGCACTGGAGGTGTTTTAAAACAAACATTCCATTGTCAATTCATTGGATATAATATCCCTGGAGTGGGAATTCCCGATAATTCCAAAAGTTGTGATCATGGTGGTAAAAATGGTTTTCCTGGTTTTGGTCACGTTTTGAAAGACCTCCTTTTTTTGTCTGAGTTTTTTTGCACAATCAGCATCAACGGTAAATTCAGATTCCGAAAACTTCATTTCACAAATGTTGAC
>JBAXRP010000517.1:0-1779 GCA_037131145.1 Bacteroidota bacterium | reverse complement strand
GAAATGCGAAACTAACTATCGCGGATGCCGGTAATACATCATCCGTTACGCGGAAGAACAAGGTTAATGTTTATCCGAATCCGGCATCCTATATAATCAATATTGAATATCTGATGGAACAGGATGGCACATTCAGCGCTGAGCTGATGAACCTGACGGGTGTTGTGGTTGAAAGTATGAGCGTGGCTGACAGCAAAGCCGGGTTGAACAAGGCAGCCATTAATGTTAAGGATTTACCAAATGGCGCTTAGTTTTTGACGGTTGCCTTCGGTAATGAAAAGCATGTTAAAAAAATCATAGTGAGCAGATAGTCACATCAAACCGTAAATGGATAAAAGCCAGGGATGCAAGGTTGAAACTCAACCGTGCATCCCTGGCTTTTTGTTTTCGGACTATTTGGAATTCTATCAGTCTCTTACCAGACTTTATCCCAAAATCAACAGTTTTAAACAAGACTCAATCGTCATATTTGAATATGATGATTATCGCTGATTTAATAAATCGATAAAACAGACGCCAACAAATCTCGCGACCATTCAACAAAAAACTGATTGTCGAAATTCACGCCCTAAGCTATCGAAAAGATGATAAAATCCTCCTCCAACTTTGTCAGCAATTAGACGACACTGAAACTGAGATTCCAAAGACAGATTGGGCGCTATACTACAAAATGGTGTCAACTTAAAATCCGTAGAGGTCAGTTGTTCTGAATCTTTGATTTTCTCTCAAAAACCCCATTGCTTTTCTTTATTATTTAACCGTTTATGCCTTTTCATAGCCCACTGTATCAGTCTTTGATTTAGTTTGTAAAATAAATATACGCAGTCTTGATACATTCCCCACTTCTTGAAATAATTAAACCAACCTGTTAACCTGCAATTTATTAATTCTGCGAGTTGATAAATATCACGGTCGGTTCGTCTGTGTAAATTCAAACCCCTGATGTAGTCTCCTAATTTTCTTGAGCGAACTTGTATGCGCTACGCTTGAAAATCCTTTGAAAAATTTGCCTTGTTTGTTCTGAATTTTTAATGGTTGAAACTGTACCCAATGAAATTTAAAACTTTTTACACTATATTCCTCATTGCGGTTTGCCTGCTTTCACACGATGAATGAAACAACAGCAAAAAGATCAGTATTGACAGAATATTCAACTTTTTGAAAATACACCACTTATTTATCTGCAAAATCTTAATCAGTCGCAAAAATAATCATCAGAGGAACAGGAGATAGTTTAAAAGCCATGAAAGTGCGTAATTTAAGTGAGAAATACCACGAGCCCGACCTCGATGGGGGTGATGATCGGGTTGTTCGTACCGCCGTTGGTTGCGTCGGCTAGCTGTGTCGCCAGTGTGGGCGCGCGGCGAAAAGATGGGCTACCCAACAATAGCAAGTCCGGTATTTTGCCACAATGGATTCGAAATGCCAAAATTTACATTTCAACGATGGAAAACTGCTTTTTTGCCCCCTGCAATTCGTATGTAAATTCCGTCCATTTGATCCGCTCTTCCCATGAAAGGACGTCAGAATTTTTCAGTTCAAAAAGGATCAGGTAGCCATGCGGTTGGTTCAGTTGGTCGAGGTAATGGAAAAGCTGTTTGTAGGTTCTTTCCATATTTGTGTTCGAGCGTTTTATCTTGAGCTCAAGCACAAAAGTATCGCCGTTGAATTCGATGACCAGGTCGGTCCGTCCGCGTCCCACAGCCATCTCACGGGCAATTGAACCGCCGCCGTTCACGATGCGTTGCAGGAAAGCCATCAGCAGCAATTGTTTGCCGC
>JBAXRP010000516.1:0-1785 GCA_037131145.1 Bacteroidota bacterium | reverse complement strand
TGCTGTATCCCATCATGTAAGCAATTTCGCTGAGGGTGAGCTCACCATATTCGATCAGCTCCTTGACCTTTTCAATTTTATGGAGGATGGTGAATTTTTCAAGGGTAACGTTTTCATGTTTTGAGAAGAGGGTAGAAATATAGGGATACGACATCCCGAACCGCTCAACAAGGTAGTCGGAGTTTCGCACCATTGCATTGTAAGTTGAGTTATGCACCAGGTCTATAACCGCATGCTTGATTTGTTCCACCAGCATCTTTTCCTTATCCCGGATAATCTCAAACCCATAACCCTCCAATATTGCTTCAATCTTTTTCCAGGAGATCTTCTTCGGGTCGATGGAGATCAATAGCGTTCCAAGTTTAATGTCCTGGATTTCAATGCCATCCATGGTCAACTCTTTGTGAAGCAAATGAATGCAACAGCTGCAGGTCATGTTCTTTACATGGATGGTACGTGATGGATTTGGTGTTTTTTTTATCATATAAATGGCTCAAACGAGATCAAAACGGTAAGAGTCCTGGCGGATAAAGATAAACAATAAAACTGTAAAGGCCCACAGGGATGAACCACCATAACTTACATAAGGCAGCGGAATCCCGATAACCGGCACCAGTCCCAGGGTCATCCCGATGTTGATGGCAAAGTGGAAGAAAAGGATCGAAGCCACGCCATATCCGTAAAACCGGCTGAAACGCGATCGTTGTCGCTCGGCCATCAGGACGAGGCGGACAAAAAGGCCAAGGTACAGCATAACCAGCAAGGCAGATCCAAGGAAACCCCACTCTTCACCCACCGTGCAAAAGATGAAATCGGTACTCTGTTCCGGGACAAAATTGTATTTCGTTTGAGTTCCCTGTAAAAACCCTTTTCCAAAAACCCCGCCCGAACCTATTGCAATGAGCGATTGGTTTACATTGTATCCGGCTCCTTTCAAATCAATATCCTGTCCGAGCAACACATGTATCCTGTTGCGTTGATGCAGTTCAAGGATATGGTTCACACTGTAATCAACCGAAAATACAAATCCCACCGATCCCAGAAATACCGAACCAATCAGCAAGATGGTACGAAGTTTCCGGTCGCTGAAAAAATAAAAGGCCCCGGAGGTCAGGAGCAATATGGCCACGAGGATGAGTTTGGGCATCAGAAGCGCCAGGATCCCCAGCACAGGCAGTACAATAAAGGCCAGGGGAACAAAACCTGTCAGCCCGGCGCGGTATAGCACGATTACCAAAGCCAGGAATACAATGGCCGAGCCGGTGTCGTGCTGAAGCAAGACGATCACCGCAGGAACGAGGATAATGGCGGAGGCAATCGCCAGACTACGGAATTTGGCAATACTTACATCCAGGGTGCCCAGGTACTTCGCAAGCGCCAGCACTGTGGCCATCTTAGCAAATTCGGCCGGCTGGATTCCAAATCCGCCAATTGCAAACCAGCCCTTCGATCCGGCGACTTCCCGGCCCGAAAAAATCACAATCACCAGCATGAACAGGAAAAGCCCGTAAATAAACCAGGCAAACTGTGAAAAAAACTTCGGGTCAATGATCAGGATTCCCATGGCCAGCAATAGCGAAGCAATGATGAAAATCATCTGTTTGCCGTATTTCTGCGACAGGTCGGCAATGTGATTATGGGTTTCGTTATACACCGCAGCATAAATATTAAGCCAGCCAATGAAGACCAGCAAAAGGTAGAGTCCAACCACTACCCAGTCAATCCGGTAAAATATTCCCTTGTCCTCTCTCACTTTCAGGTTGTTTTCCGTTTATCAGGTTTCCG
>JBAXRP010000515.1:0-1797 GCA_037131145.1 Bacteroidota bacterium | reverse complement strand
CCTGTGCCAGTTGATCTGTCAAAAGCATGGGACCGCATGTCCTCCCGTATTGAAAAGCATGAGGCAAATGTAGCGACGCCGCGAAAGAAGCCTGTTGGCATTCGCTATTTACAGTATGCCTTTAGCGCTGCTGCAATGATTCTCATTATTTTTGGAATTTATACTGTTTTGAAATTTATTAATGTTAACGCAAAAGAAATTGAAGTTGCGGCGAATGAATCTTTTGTAAGTGACACCCTGCCTGACGGTTCCAGCTTAACTCTCAACAAGAAGTCGCAACTTAAATATCCTGAACACTTTCAAGATAGAATGAGAGTAGTAAAACTATCCGGGGAGGCTTTCTTTGAAGTATCAAAGGATCCTTTAAGTCCGTTTGTTGTGTATGCCGGTATTGCAATAGTGAAAGTTTTAGGAACGAAGTTCAATGTTTCTGCATATCCCGGTCAGGACATTCAGGTCACGGTGACAGAAGGCCGAGTATTATTCTTTACACTTGATCCCACCAAAAAGGATACGTTATCAATAATCGTTGAGGCAGGTATGTCTGGCATTCTGAAACGTGGCGCTTCAAAACCGGTTGTAGTTGAAATATCAGTCCCCGACAGGCTGTTTTGGGCCAAACATACCCTTGATTTCAACGAAACTCCTCTTTCTGAGGTTTTTGGGTTGGTGGAAAAACATTACGGGGTTGAAATTTCAGTAAATACACCTGATATCCTAAACTGCCGTCTCTCGACTTCTTTCGTAAACGATCCCGTAAACCGCATTATGACAGTCATCGCAGAATCTTTCGGACTGAAACTATCTGTTGAAGGAACTAAATATTTTTTGAGTGGAAATGGTTGCAGCAAAGAGAATAATTAGACTCGGAGTAATAATCTTTTTCTTACATTTTCAGTCTTTATGTGGTTTTGCTCAGGGCAGTTTTCTATCCCGTAGAATTACCCTCGATATCCCCAAATGCAGCTTGGATGTTGCCCTTCGTGAGATAGGAAAAGCAGGATGTTTCCGTTTTTCATATGATGCCGACTTGATTCCTGTTAAACGCCAGGTTATCCTGAAAGCCAATAATACCCAGGTGAGCGCTTTACTGAATGAAATACTTGGGAAAGAGATTCGACCACGTGAAATCGGAAATCATGTTATCCTGATAAGGAACAGATCCGTTTCTCATGAAAAAAAACCTTTTCCTGAAATTGTTGTCACTGGAACTATCATGGATGCCTACAACCGTGATCCACTGAAGGATGCTACTATATTTGAAGTCGAAAACAAAAAATCGGCAATCTCGGAGGGAAACGGTAAATATAAATTGGTAATACCAACAGGGAAGAAGATTAGAAGCCTCAATTTTTGCAAATCAGGATATGCGGATACTGTCATTTTTATATACCAGGCGAACGAATTTCAGATCAATGTCATGTTGCGCCCGCTGTTGGAAGTAATTCCCAGGTTGAATGCAAGGTACGGGTTGACGTTAGTTACAAACATCGACAGCCTTAAAATTGTCGAATGGATTGTACCCCGTGTAACTTCAATCAATGCGCAAAATCTCGATGTACGCACCTCCAGAATAATGCAGGCATCCATAATTCCATATATAGGTACAAACTGGAAAGTTACAGGCTCCATTACAAACCAGGTTTCAGTTAACCTTTTAGCCGGATATACTGGTGGTCTGAAAGGTTTCGAACTGGGTGGTCTGTTGAACCTCACCAGAAAAGAGATGAATGGATTGCAGATCAGCGGAATGGGTAATATCGTAGGTGGGAAAGCAAAAGGTCTGCAGATCGGAGG
>JBAXRP010000514.1:0-1804 GCA_037131145.1 Bacteroidota bacterium | reverse complement strand
ATGAACAGCGGCTTACAACCTGGTTTGATGTATTCCTTCCTACTTTCGACCTCACAAAATCCGAGGTTGCCAACATGGTCTCCGACTCGGCAATATTCTGGATCAGGGAATATAAATTTGACGGTTTTCGTCATGACGCCGCGAAACACGTTCCCGAAAACTACTGGCGAATGCTGAATCAAAAACTCACCCAACAGGTGATCGTTCCCGAAGGCCGGAGTCTGTTCCAGATTGGCGAAACATTCGGAAGCCGAGAACTGGTGGGCAGTTATGTAAACCCAGGTATGCTGGATGCCCAGTTTGAATTCAACCTTTACTGGGATGCACGTGCTGCCTTTGCCATGGACAATACTTCTTTCCGCGATCTGAATTATTCGCTGCAACAGAGTTTCAGTTATTTCGGCGAGCATAACCTGATGGGCAATGTTACCGGGAACCAGGATATGGCAAGGTTCATTTCTTATGCAAGCGGTTCGCTTAGTTTCAGTGAAGATGCCTCTGATGCAGGCTGGAAACGCGACCTTGAGGTAAAGGATACTGTGGGATACCGGAAACTGGCTATGATGGAGGCCTTCAACATGACCATTCCGGGAATTCCGATTATTTATTATGGTGATGAATTTGGCATGGCCGGCGCAGGCGATCCCGACAACCGCCGCATGATGAAGTTCGACAGCCTTAATAAAAACGAGCAATACCTTAAACTGATAACCTCAAAACTGACCGAGCTCAGAAATAACAATCTTGCGCTGATTTACGGTGATTTTACGCCTCTGCGGATCAACGAAAAGATTTACGTTTACCTCCGTTCATATTTCGATAAAGCGGTTATTGTTGTTTTCAACAAGGACAGATCTGCAAAAAAGATCGAATTTGAGCTGCCTGATCGTTTTAAGGAATCAATATTTACAGCTCAGTTTGGAAATAAAATCTCTGTGGAAAAGGGAAAAGTAAACCTGAACCTTGAAGGGAATTCATTCGAAATAATAGCAAACTAAGAGCCAACTTTTAAATGGGATTATCAAAAACCAATATTCCTCTAACCTGATTTATTCATGAGAATTCTCTCTGTGGTTCTCTGTGCAGTTTCTCTGTGGTTCTCTGTGAAATAAAATTACACTGAGGTTCACAGAGAAGACACAGTGGTTCACAGAGAAAAAGGTAAACAGGCACATTTTGTGAATTAATCAGGCTAAATCGCAAAAATATATTTTATTAGCAGTAGATTCAATCATTAAAACCAACTATGATGAAAAAATTATCATTTCTTATTGGAATTGTGATCCTCTCGATTACCGCCTGCAAACCTAAACCCGGAGTTGAAAATGCCGGTCCGATGCAGCATGTCGAATGGAGCCGTTGTGCCACGATTTATGAGGTCAATATCAGGCAATACACGCCACAGGGCACATTCAAGGCCTTTGAGCAAGAGTTGCCGCGATTGCAAAAGATGGGGATTGAAATTCTCTGGCTGATGCCCATCAATCCGCTGGGAATGAAAAACCGCAAGGGAACCCTTGGCAGCTATTATTCCGTTAGCGATTACTTGGCTGTAAACCCGGAATATGGGACGAAACAGGATTTGATTGACCTGGTTAAAAAAGCTCATGAACTTGGCATGAAGGTGATCATTGACTGGGTAGGGGATTCATAATGGAACCATTTCCAGTAACGTCGTTTCCGGTTGTCGCTACGTACACGTTTACCTGCGCTTGAATGGAATAGGTTAATAGTGAAAAGAATAATGTTATAAATTTCATAATCCATATTTAGACCGTAAATTACTTTCCACCCATTGTAGGTC
>JBAXRP010000513.1:0-1809 GCA_037131145.1 Bacteroidota bacterium | reverse complement strand
TGGTTTCCGCGCCTACCTTGACTCTTCGATGACTTATGGCGGTGAATATCAATACCTGGATATCCCCGACACACTCAATTTGGGCGATACTATTAAAGCCGGACAGAATTTCCGCTTTCAAACATATTGCTATTTCTGGTCATCAGCTTATGGCGCAATCTCTCAACCAGTGAATCTCGACTGGCTCGGCATCGGCGATCACTATCTTGGCCTAACCATTCTTCTTCCCCAGGATACGCTTTATGGATGGGTCAGAATCAATGTTACATCGGAAAATTTTGGATATAGGACTACGATTAAGGATTATGCTTTGGATAAAAATCCGTGGCTCGGTATTTGGGAGCCAAATGGAATGCCAGGATTTACTATGTTTCCGAATCCCGCAAAAGGAAGTATAACAGTAAAACACTGTTTTCCCGACAAGAGCAATATTCTAACAATTCAAAACTTCCTCGGACAAACAATTCAATGCCAACCATTCAATTCCAATAAAATAATACTGGATATTTCAAGTTTGAAGGATGGAATATACCTGATGATCCTCACCGGTAATCACTATAATCAGGTTAGGAAATTTGTGGTGAAACAATAAGTCTGTGGGAGGTTGTTGGTTGTTCCGTCTCGCTCTTTTTTGTTGGAGAATGACAGCGAAAAGGAAAAAACCTTATGTTTGTATTGAAATCATTATTCAATGCGTGAACTTTATCTGAAAAACAAACTTTTTTTCCTAATCCTCATCTTTGGGGGTATTGGCTTCCTGATTTGGTATTTTTCGAATATTGTAATCTTTATAATTGTTGCCGGGGTTATCTCTATTGTTGGAGCGCCGCTTGTCGGCTTGTTCGACAGGATAAAAATCGGCAGGTATAATTTCCCGCACAGCCTGAGCGTCATAATCACATTGTTAATTATTCTGACGGTTTTCTTTGGCATGTTCAGTCTTTTCATACCGCTGGTTATCAGGGAAGCTCAGATGATCAGTAATATTGACGGCAAAGAATTGATTGATTACTTCCAGGAAGATATTAAGTCAGTTCATTCTCTGCTGTTGCAATACGGGATAATGCCCAAAGGAGCCACTCTCGAATCCACGACAAAGCAAGCCATTCTGAAAATCATTGATTTCGGGATGTTTTCGAATGTCCTATCATCCATAATTTCTTTTACAGGCACATTTTTCTTTAACCTGTTTTCCATCGTTTTTCTTTCATTTTTTTTCCTGAAGGACAACAGGATGCTTCCCGGTTTTATTTTGCTTATCACTCCGGGTAAATATAGCGATCAGATAAAAAGCGTCATGTCTAAAAGCAGGGATTTACTCTCGCGCTATTTTATAGGGTTAATCATCCAGATCATGGCAAACATTCTTTCCTATTCGCTGGCGCTTTATATCATCGGAGTAAAAAGTCCAATGGTGATTGGCTTCTTTGCCGGGATTATTATTATCATTCCTTACCTCGGCGGGATTATTTCGATGCTGATGGGGGTTATCCTCGGTCTTACCGGAGTAATTGCGATGGGTGAGTACGCCATGATTCTTCCCATGACATTCAAAATCCTTGCCGCCATGTTTGTGGTTCAAACCATTGATAACAATGTTCTGTCGCCATTGATTCAGGGAAAAAGCGTTAAAGCTCATCCTGTTGAAATATTTATCGTAGTAATTGCCGCAGCAGGTTTGGGCGGAATATTGGGAATGGTTGTTGCCGTGCCCGCTTATGGCTTCATCAAAATTGTTGCGGGAGAATTTCTGAACAACTTCAGGGTAATTCAAAGGATATCAGAAAACAGTTAACTTTACCGAATAGT
>JBAXRP010000512.1:0-1824 GCA_037131145.1 Bacteroidota bacterium | reverse complement strand
GCCTTGCGGTGCTGTAGCCAAAATCTATGGTATTGAACGGACAAGGAAAAGGTGGATTATAAAACCATCAGGTAAGAATAACAGAGATGAATGCAAATGAACCACTGAAGACGTATTGAGATAATAACCCGTTGTCAAAACTCTCTATCTACGCAAGAGATTAAAAAGCATAGCGGCAACCTGATTTACAGGCTATGTGGCAACCGATATTAAGGTGGCATGAATGTTATTTGGGCTTTTATATGGAACAGGAGAATATTGTATATTGATGCAAGTCTGTTAATAAAGCTACCGTTTAAGGATTCGCCGACAGACAAAGGGAAAAGCACAAGTTGAGCACCAACAAGGCAGAAAGTACCAATGCAATATGCAGTTGCGGACTAAGTCGTAGTAGTGAAGAAGTTTCTGTAATGGAAATGGAGCGAAGGGCTTAGGTTATTCAAGTTTTTTAAATTTTAACAATCTTGTAAAAACAAGAAAAGACTAGAATGGAAGAAACACAATTATCAACAAAGCCATTTCCAGTAAGTGAGCAAATGGTTTTTGTAGCATATCAGAAAGTGAAAACAAAAGGACAAGCCTACGGAGTTGATGAATTGAGTATTAAGGAATTTGAGGCGAAGTTAAAAGGAAATCTGTATAAGATATGGAATCGTTTGGCTTCGGGCACCTATTTTCCTCCAGCAGTTCGAGAAGTGGAAATACCAAAGAAAGATGGAACAACCCGAAAACTCGGAATACCCACAATTGGAGACAGAATAGCCCAAACAGTGGTAAAAGATTACATGGAATCTAGCATAGACAAATTATTTCATCCAAATTCTTACGGATACAGACCATTAAAAAGTGCACATCAGGCACTAGAAATGGCACGAATAAATGTAAGCCGATACGATTGGGTAATAGACATGGATATAAAAGGATTCTTTGATAATATTAGCCACGACTTAATACTGAAAGCATTAGACAAAGTAGTTGCGGAAAATTGGGTAAAAATGTATTGCAAACGTTGGTTGGAAATGCCAATACAAAAGATAGATGGAACGATTGTAACTAAAGACGGAAAAGGAACACCACAAGGAGGTGTAATAAGTCCATTGTTAGCCAATTTATTTTTGCATTATGCTTTTGACATGTGGATAACAAATAAATATCCATCAATATGTTTTGAACGGTATGCAGATGATATAATAGTTCACTGTTGTGCACAAGAAGAGGCAGAAACTTTACTATTGCAAATAACAGATCGAATGAATCAATGTCAGCTTGAACTACACCCGTTAAAAACGAAAGTAATATATTGCAAAGATTATAGAAGAACGAAGGCATATAAGCAAGTACAATTTGATTTTTTGGGATTTAGTTTTCAGCCACGACCAACAAAGAGCAAACAAAAAGGAGGTATGTACAATCTTTTTGATTTATCAATCAGTAGGAGTTCTCAAAAGAAAATAGTTGAAGAAATAAACAAGAATAAAATCCATAAATGGAGTACAGGAACAATAGAAGAAATAGCAGACATGTTATATTCCAAGTTGCAAGGCTGGATAAACTATTATGGCAGGTTTAGGAAATGGTTATTTTTAAATGTTTTTCGGAGATTAAGCTTTCGTCTGATGCAATGGGTGCAAAACAAATACAAGCTAACAAGTATCAATCAAAGTTATGACTGGTTGAAGAACTGTCAAAAAGCACATCCCAACCTATTTGCACATTGGAGATATGGGTTTAAACAATAATTGGAATAACAAGAGCCGTATGAATTGAGAGGTTCACGTACGGTTCTGTGAGAGGCTTAGGTTGAAATACCTTTGCCTACTCGAC
>JBAXRP010000511.1:0-1826 GCA_037131145.1 Bacteroidota bacterium | reverse complement strand
TAATTCAGGGTACGAAATTACGACTTACCGAATATCAGGCGGCTATTGGTTTGGCGCAAATGGTACGGTTGGACGGGCAAACCACAACACGCAACATCAACGCCGGATATCTCAGGTCGAAGATCAAAAATTTCCCCGGAATAATTCCTTATCAGCTCTATCAAAATGTAACCAGGGCTGCTTTTCATCTTTTCCCGTTCAGATATAAAAAAGAGGAGTTTAAGGATCTTTCCCGCAAGTATTTTCTGAAAGCGCTAACAGCAGAGGGGATCCCATGTTCGGGGGGATATCAGACCCTTAATACGATGCCATTCCTGGAAAACACCTTCAAATCGAAAAATTTTAAAAAGATGTACCCTGCAAATATGCTGGATATTAAAAAGTATAATGAGCAGAACAGGTGCCCGTCAAATGATCAGTTGTGCAATGAAGAGGCAGTATGGCTGTCGCAGAATATGTTGCTTGGCACAACATCGGATATGGATGATATTGCCAGGGCAATTGAAAAAATCCATCTCAATGCAGATAAGATTAAAAACAGTTTGAAAAATAAAAATTAAGGATGAAGACACGCAAAATCATTATTTCTGCCCTATTAATTGGTCTTTTTGCATTTAGTTGCCAACAGGGAACCAAACAGGCTTCCATAAAATCAGCCAGGCAGGAGCTCCCCTCAAATCTGATTGCAAAAACCTATAACTCCGGTTTCTCTCTGGCGCACGATACCTACAATGGGATTTCGCCGGCAAGCGATGGAAATATTTACTATGTCCTTTGTTCACAATCGGTCGACGAGGGTGGACAAATCTACTCTTTTCATCCAAAGAGTGAAACGGTAAAGCATTTAGGTGATCTGACCGAAATATGTGGAGAAAAGGGACTTAAAGCAATTGTGCAGGGGAAGAGCCATGTGAAATTTGTTGAGGCAAACGGGAAACTCTATTTTGCCACCCATATCGGTTATTACAGCATGATTGATGGGATGGAAAAAATGGGAGTTCCCCCTGCAGGTTACAAGCCTTACCCGGGGGGACATCTGATCGCTTATGATATGGCCACCGGAAAATTTGAAAATCTGGCCATAGCGCCTCATCAGGAAGGCATTCTGACCATGAATATGGATACACAACGAGGTTTGATTTATGGAATAACCTGGCCTACAGGCTATTTCTTCCGTTATGATCTTGCTAAGAAAGTGCTGAAAGACCTTGGCCCGATTACAGGTGAAGGTGAGAATGGTAAAGGTGCTGCTTTCCGAGTCATATGTCGCTCTATTGCAATAAACCCGGAGGACGGAACAGCCTACATGACCAACGCTGAAGGGGCAATTCTACGTTGCCGTGTCGGACAGGATGTTGTTGAACATGTTGAGGGAGAGGATATGAAGAAAGATTATTTTGGTATTTATGATCCATCTTCTTCAGGAAGTATGGGGTACAACTGGCGGCAGGTAATCTGGTGTCAGGCCGACAAGAAATTTTATGGCGTGCACGGAAACTCAGGTTATCTTTTCAGTTTTGATCCCGGTGTGCCTCGAATTGAGGTACTCGATCGCCTTACTTCCAAAGTTTCGCAACGAAGTGGTATGTTCGATCAGTTCAGTTATGGTTATCTTGGTTTCACCCTTGGAGCGGATGGCAATACTTTATATTACCTGACCGGAGGGCCGATCTATCAGGAAGGAAAACGAGTGACGGGAAAGAGCTCAACCGCAATGGGTGAGGCGAAGGGATTGGAAAATTTGCATGTGATTACCTACGATATTTCCAAAAGCAAGTATGAGGATCACGGGGCTGTTTTCTATTCCAATGGAGAGCGTCCGCTTT
>JBAXRP010000510.1:0-1827 GCA_037131145.1 Bacteroidota bacterium | reverse complement strand
ACGGGAGAGTCCGAAGGAACTTTGTTCGTCCCGAAGTCATAAAATTCCGGTCTGCCGACTTGTGAAAACGCTCCCTGGATGAACAGCAGAAGGAAGAAAGTGAGTGTAAACATTTTCTTTTTCATGGCGTAAGTTTTCAGTCGTTAATAATCATTTTTATTATTTGAAATCTATGCAATCTCATTTACATATTTTCCATTGATAATCCTACATATTCGATACTGAAATCCTTAAACTGCTTAGACAGCGAATCTGCTTTTTGTTTAAGTTCGTCAATGTTTATATTTTCCGATTTGCGCTTTACTTCGGCAATTACCAGTTTTTTCTCAATTTCGTTAAGGGCTACAATATCTATTTCATTTTGGTTGCCTTTTTCCCAGTATGTGCCGATGGAAGAAAAATTACCTTCGATAGTCATCTTATTCATAAAATACTTTTCCAATATTCTTCCGCTATAGGTTTGGTAGTCCCTGCGCACTATTTCCTTTACATAGTTAAAATTGCCAATCTCAATAGCTCCACGATATTTATAAATAAAACGAAACCAAAAGTTTAGAAAATTATCATTGATCTGATATTTTATTGAACGGCTATTCGGTTTCGATAATATGGGTTTTACCCTGCTGATGATACCAAAATCTACCTCAAGTCTATCCAGAAAACCGCCAATTTGCAGTTCTAAAATTGACTCCATTTCAACCCTTGATGTTTTCGATGAGGCAATTAATGAAAGGATGGAAAAATAGTTGCCATAATCTTTTCCGAACTCATCAATCAACACATTTTTACCTTCGTCGAGAAAAAGGGAATTATCAGAAAACACTTCATCAAAAATTGTGTCGGGCGTAAAAGCATTTGCTGTTACAAGCAGTTCCACATATTTTGCCACCCCGCCCGTAATCATGTAAAAAGCCAATAAGTCTTCAGAAGTATGGGCTGGACAATTGTCGGCAAGTATTTCCCTGATGGTTTCAACATTGAATTCTTTGAGATGTATTCGTTGCGTTGCCCTTCCAAAAAGAGGTTCTTTCGATTGCTCAAAAATTCGTTTCATCATCGAGTATATCGAACCACAAAGTATGAGATTGATTTTGCTGAAATTCTTTTTGCTGTCCCAAATATGCTGCATTTCGCTGAAAATGGCAGGATTTACTGAATAAAACTCTTGAAATTCATCTATGATCAGTGTGAAATGAACTGTTTTGGACAATTCCATCAGGTAGCCAAACACAGCATTAAAAGTTTTGAAAGTCCCAAACAGCTCTACATTCAGTTTTAACTTCAATTCCTCAGCAAATTCGACACAAAGGAGCGTTTCATTTTTCTTTGCCACAAAAAAATAAACACACGGATACGATTCCATGGCTTTGATCAACAGACTTGTTTTGCCAATTCTCCTACGACCTGTTATAAAAGTCATTTGAGCTGTATGCAAGGATTTCTGCTCTATACTTTGCAGTAATGTTATTTCCGTATCCCGATCGTAAAATTTCATGCCTCCACTGTTTAAAATTATTTTAGCAAATTACAATTTACCGCAATGCAGGTTACCGTAACGGGAATTGCGATAATGCAAAGATAAGAGCAACGAGAATAGGAATCTTTTGTGATTTTCTGTACTTCAGCATTTACTTTTCGGAGCAGGCTCAACCTTTATCCTTTATTTTCCAATTTTACTCCAGGTTCCGCTAAATGATTGAGATCGCGGGGGACATTTATCTTTAAGATATGTGCAGGTCAAATCGGTTCCGTTCAGGGAATAGGAAAAGTAACCGTTGCCATCGCAATCGGGATCGTTGTGAATAACGATGGTGTTTTCGGTTGCAG
>JBAXRP010000509.1:0-1845 GCA_037131145.1 Bacteroidota bacterium | reverse complement strand
CTACTCTGCGCCGAGATCAAAACCAAACCCGGCCTCGGTCACGACATAATCCGCCAGGCGCAACGCCAAATCAGTGCCCATGATACTGTTTGTGCCCTGAGCGATATTGGCGAATGGTCCGCCGTGAATAATAGCCGGTACGCCTTCCGTTGTCTGCACCAAATTGGGTAGCAGAGCGTATTTCAACAGCGCCGTCATAGCGCCTTCCACTTTCAAATCGCCGGCAATAACCGGTCTGTCGTCATAGGTAAAGCCGACCAGTGTTTTTCTGATCTTGTCTTTTAACTCTTCATAAGAAAGCGACAGGCAGAGGATTGCCATAATTTCGCTGGAGGGAACAATATCAAATCCGGTTTCGCGGGGAACGCCGTTGGTGGAACCACCCAAGCCGATGACAATATCCCGAAGCGAGCGATCGTTCATGTCCATGACCCTGCGCCAGTTTATTTTGCGCGGATCGATATTGAGAGGGTTGCCGTGAAAGATGGAATTGTCCACGATGGCGGAAAGCAGATTGTGCGCGCTTTCCACGGCCGGAAAGTCGTTGGTGAAATGAAGATTGATGTCATCGACCGGATGGACGCAGGAAAGTCCGCCACCCGTTGCACCGCCTTTCATTCCAAAAACCGGCCCAAGAGACGGTTCGCGTAAAGCGGCAATCGTTGACTTGCCTAGTTTGGTCAGGGCCTGGGCCAATCCGATGGAGACGGTTGTCTTGCCTTCTCCGGAGGGGGTGGGCGTCATGGCCGACACCAGAATCAAGGCGCTGTTTTTCCGGCGCTCAAATCGACGTATCGCTTCCAGGCGGACTTTGGCTTTGTAGCGGCCGTATAATTCCAGATCATCTTCTGTAAGACCGACAGATGAAGCAATTTCAACGATAGGCTTCATATTCTTATCAGTATATTCTTCTTTTTTAAATTTTCCCATTTTTGCTTGCCTAGGGTGCTACTTGTTAATCACAGCATTAAACCGGATATCAATATTATCTTCTTCACTAATGCGTGCCAGGTCATGCTTGAGATCGATAATCTTAACTATTGGTGGTAAGGAAAAATAGCAGGTCATTTGAAACACATTAGCACCCGTAACGGGATTATGGTCAACATTGGTTGAAATATCGTCTATGTTGATATTTTTTTGCTGAAGGCACTTGCAGATCTTATGAATGATTCCCGGATGGTCAATAGACGTGGCAATCAGTTTGTAGGGTATGGACGGCAATGCCTCTTTGTGTGTGGGTGCCTTGGTTTTGCGGATATAGATGTCCAGTCCGGTTTTTTGGCGCAGACTTTCAAGGTCGGAAATCAACCTTTCGATATCATCAGTATTTCCGGACGTCAGTATGATCATACCGAATTCATCTCCTAGTACACATCCGCGGGAACGCTCGATATTGATGCCTCGCGCAGTAAAGAATTCCGCAATTTGCTTGGCTAGTCCAGGACGGTCAGGTCCCATGGATGAGAAAACAACGTATGATTTCATAGGTCAACTCCTCAGTTTTTTGTTTAAGTCCGTTTAAAAACCATTTATTTAACATTAGACGTATAGACGTATAACGTCTTACTTTACGCCTAAATCATAATATTTTTTTTGTCAAGAAAATATTGACCACAGAATATGGGGTGCAGTGCCGAGGATGAATGGCGGGTCTAAATTATTCCTGTCCACAACCGGATATCAAGTTGCGCGAGATTTTTGTTTTCCTAACAGCCTCTTTTTCTTCCACGGGCCCTTCATGTAGTAAAGCCAGTTCAAACCGACGGCCAGCACGCTGCTCATCAGCATGGCCATCCAAATGCCGTCCTGCTTAAACCCCAAGGGGCCGGCAAGCCCATAGGC
>JBAXRP010000508.1:0-1853 GCA_037131145.1 Bacteroidota bacterium | reverse complement strand
CCGTTTATTTCTTAGAAAAATATATATTTGTAGTTCTATTCTGACTTACTAAAATACACTGTAATGGCAAATTTATCAACACGTTATATGGGTCTTCAGTTGAAGAACCCCGTTATTGTAGGTGCAAGCAACCTGGTGAAGGATGTGGACAATTGCAAAAAGATGGAAGAGGCCGGAGCTGCGGCCATTGTTTATAAAACCCTTTTTGAGGAGCAGATCGAACTCGAGCGTCTCCAGATGAGTGAAGAATTGAACCAATACAACGACCGGCATGCTGAAATGATCAGCCTGTTTCCGGATATTGAACATGCCGGCCCGCGTGAACACCTGAGCCATCTTAAAAAGGTGGTCAACTCGGTGAATATTCCGGTGATTGCCAGCCTTAATTGCACCTTCGATGAAACATGGGTGGAATATGCCAGACAGCTGGAAGATACCGGGATAAACGCACTCGAACTTAACTTTTATTCAGTACCTGGCGATTTCAAACGCGAAGGGAAAGCCATTGTGAATGAACAACTTGATGTAGTAAGTGAGGTAAAGAAGAATCTAAAAATTCCTGTAAGCGTTAAACTAAGTCCTTTCTATACCAATACCCTGATGGTGATACAGAATATGTACTACGCCGGAGTGGATGGGTTTGTTCTGTTCAACCGCATGTTCCAGCCCGACATAGACCTGGAATCGGAAGAACACCATTTCCCCTATAATCTTAGCCATGAAGAGGATAACCGTTTGCCATTGCGCTATATCGGCCTCCTTTTTGGCGAAATCCGGGGTTCTTTATGTGCAAACACGGGTATTTTCACCGGGAAGGATGCTGCCAAAATGATCATGGTTGGCGCCGACTGCGTACAGGTTGTCAGTACAGTTTATAAAAACGGGATCGGTCAAATCACCAAAATCATTGAAGAACTCGACAAGTGGATGGATCATAAGAACTACCAATCCATTGATGCATTCCGGGGCAAACTTTCACGGAAAAACCAGAAAGATCCTTTTGCCTACCGAAGGGCACAATATATTGATATCCTGATGAAAAGCGAGGAGATATTTAAAAAATACCCAATGAGATAGTATGAAAAGGCAAAAGGCAAAATGTAACATAAATTTTGCCTTTTGCCTTTGCCTTTTGACCTTTTAGTTGATTATAATCTCCGTTATCATCCGGGCCTGAATGCCCTCCATTTCCCGAATTTCCTTATAATACTCATAAAACCGATAGTCGGTGCCAAGTGCCTCTTTCAGTTTTGCCGAAGGATCATTTCCGGTTATCTGGTCAATCAGTTCCTCAAACCACTCTTTTTGTTCCGGGAGAGAGAGGATCTGGTAATTCTTTATTTTGGCAAGTCCGGCTGCAAGTTCAACAGCTTTGGTCAGTCCCCCGAAATCATCAATCAGCCCGATGGTTTTGGCATCGCTGCCACTCCAAACGCGGCCCTGCCCGATGCTGTCAACCTGAGCCTTTTTAATGTTGCGGCCTTCAGCCACCTTGCCGGTAAATACATCATAAATATGGTCAACATCGCGCTGGATCAGTAAAGTCTGGTATGGAGAAAGCGGCTTCAGCACGGGGATAAAATCTCCGTTCTTGTTGGTCATGGCCCGGTCGAAAGTGATTCCAAGTTTTTTATTAAAAAGGCCTTCCATGTTGGGGACCACTCCGAAAACACCAATGGAACCTGTAATGGACATGCGATCGGCGATAACTTTGGTTGCAGCACATGCAATATAATAACCACCGCTGGCGGCAACATTGCCAAACGAGGCAACAACCGGTTTCACCTTTCGGGCAAGATCAACTTCGCGCCAGATAACATCGCTAGCCACGGCGCTTCCGCCTCCGGAGTTGA
>JBAXRP010000507.1:0-1862 GCA_037131145.1 Bacteroidota bacterium | reverse complement strand
GAGATAAAAAAGACTGCCGAATATGGTGTTGCACGGGATGGTGATTCCTCTGGTGTTATTACGGGGACATAAAACAGTTTTCCTGGTATTTTTGTAGTCTTCCGGGTTTGCCTTTTTGCAGTGATCGACTTACTCAGAAGAAATGTTTAAGTCAAAAAACTATTTTATGTCCCCGAAATACTCACAACTATCGTAAATACATCATCAGACCAGGGTAGTCAATATTGGGTTGTCACAGGTGGTCAAATTTAGGTTGTCATTACTAGTATAGCGTTTCACTATAATATTTACATATAATATCTATTTGTGTTATATTGATCAATCCAAAATGCTTGGAGGAAATCAATATGCCACGAACGAGCCAGAAAGCAAAGCTAGTTTTCGACGAAAAACAGAAGGAACAACTGCAAACAATTTCTCAATCGCGGAAGGCTCCAATCAGAGAAGTGCAGCGAGCAACCATTTTATTGAGATATTCAGAAGGTATGCCAATCACTGATATTCAAAAAGAGGTTCAAGCAAGCAGACCGACGATCTATAAATGGATAGAGAAGGCATTGGCTATGGGAACAGAGGAGGGGATGAAAGACAAATATCATCGCCCCAGAGAACCTGTGATTACCGAAGAAGCTAAGACTTGGGTGATCAACCTTGCCTGTAAGAAACCGATGGAGTTGGGTTATGCAGCAGAGATGTGGACGCGGAGTGCTTTGGCGGATCATGTGAAGAAATATGCAACGGAAAATGGACATGATTGTTTGAAGAAGGCTGCTAAGGCAACGATTCAGAGGATTCTTGATGAACATCCCATTCGTCCCCATAAGATGGCTTATTATCTGGAGCGACGTGATCCCGATTTTGATCAAAAAATGGCTGATGTTTTGTGTGTTTACAAAGAGGTCAATTTTCAAAATGAGAATTCTGAGCCGGGTAAGGTGCTGCCTGTCATTACCATATCTGTGGATGAAAAACCCGGGGTACAGGCAATCATGAATACTGCACCGGATATTATGCCTGTTCCGGGAAAACAGTCTCGCGTGATGCGAGATTATGAGTACAAACGCTTGGGGACATTGTCGATTCTGGCGGCCTTGGATTTACATGATGGCCATGTGACTGCCCAAGTTCACGACAGGCATCGAAGTTGTGAATTTGTCTCGTTACTCAAGGAACTTGATGATTATTATCCCGCCCAGTCTATCATTCGTATTGTTTTGGATAATCATTCGGCTCATATATCGAAAGAAACAATGAAGTATCTTGCAACCAGACCCGGACGTTTCCTTTACGTTCACACTCCTAAACATGGTTCATGGTTGAACTTGGTGGAAACACTATTTGGCAAGATGGCCAGAACATTCCTGAAAAATATCCGTGTGAGTTCCAAAGAAGAACTTGAAAAAAGAATTATGATGGGCATTGCAGAAATCAATGCGGCTCCTGTAGTCCATCATTGGAAAAAATTTGACTTCAAACAAGCATTTTAATGTAAATGTATTAATGAAACGTTATACTAGTATCTTTTATATCACTTTCAATAATCTCGTATTTATATTGACTCATCGTATTATCTCTAAGTAACCTTTATCAATCCAATATTGTAATCCACCTTTAAAGTAATATTGAGTGGCTCCGCCTGTAGCACCAAACAGTGGAACCGTATGTAAACGCTATCCTCAGCAGGAGAAGCTGGTGCTTCTGAAGCAGGTGCGTTCCCAAGCCGGCGCTTGGGAACGAGGGGCAAAGTCAACTGTCACCAGAACTCCTCGGATTGTCCTGATTTATTGATAATCTTTCTTTCAATTTCAGCAGCATCTTTTTTACAATCACAAATAAGACGATCAACATCAAAACCTGTTATT
>JBAXRP010000506.1:0-1863 GCA_037131145.1 Bacteroidota bacterium | reverse complement strand
TTAAATTATCTCTTTAACAAACCGATCAATTTGAATCAAATTACCGTCAAGATGTTTTTTAATTTCAAGGCGTATCCTGCCAAGATGATATGCCGAAAGGTTTTGTTCCGGTGGATTTTCCAGAAGGAATTGCCTTGCAAGCTCATGACATTCCGTTCCAAGTTGGGCAAGTTTAAAATGCCTGCTTTTCTTTTCATTGTACCTCGGAAAAACAATATCGAGGATTTTTTTATGGACGTCTCTTGGACCGAATAACCCGCGCGTCTGAAATGCCTTCATTGATTGGTTTACGAGAGAGCTATTCAAAACGGCGCTGAGGTAAAACGCTTCGTATATTGAATCAGTCGCAAACCAATATGCCTTGCTTTCAACAATAAACGGCAAATCAAAATCTTTCCGTCGCACCATCACTGCGTTGGCGTCTTTGGCTGAGGAGTTATAAAGAACAAGAAATGGCGAATCCAATTTCTGGTTGGTCAATTTATTTTGCCAGTTCAAATAATCCTCGAAACTGATTTTTTTATTTTTTGCTGTTCTAAGAATATTCCAGATATTTTCAGCTTTTTTGAACCATCTCGAAGCGTTCATGTAACCAAGCTGCAACAATTCATCGGCAGAATGAATGGCGATACGGTTTCCATTTTCCTCACTATCTGTGAGTGTTACAGGAAGCGTTACCAGCGCCGGTTTATGCAAAGCAAACGGCAGAATGCTTTTCGAGAGCGCGGTGCGGAAAAGAAACAAACTCTCCATTTTGCCATTGAGCTCGATGCCTTTCCAGGGTTTTTTGCCATCGGCTTCGATTTCGGCAGAAGTTTTCAGATTCACAATCCTGTCGCGCCAGTCGGGAGGGATTTGCTGGTCTAATTCAACAAAATAAAACGGTCGCGGCACAATGGTAGCGCCTTGTTTGAATAACTGTTTATAAGGATTTACGCTTTTTATCTGACGGCGGTCGCTTGTTGAAAATGCAGTGGATTTCCCTTGTTTGATATAGAACCAGGAAACATTCTGTTCGGCGAGGACATTGCTCGCAGCGCTGTAATTGCAATTGTGGGATGGTATATTTCCCGAAAATGTAATGCCGTCAATTCCGTCGGCGGAAACCTGGTTTTTCCCATTGCTTTTATCGGCAAATAAAACGCAGCATGGAATCCTGAACAGTGGCTTCACTTTTTCAAAATCCCAGATATGGGTGAGGCGGAATCCCAGCGATTTCCCGGCGCGGGTATTTTCATGGTGATCGGCGTTTAAAAAACTGCGGGGAAGGACGAATGCAATTTGCCCGTTTTCCTTCAGAAAGTAACTGCTGCAATAGGCTAAAAAAATGGCGGCTATTTCGAGATGTGGAAAATTTGCCTTGCGTTCAGGTTTTACGCTGTAATTTTCGGCAATGGCATTGAGAGTGTTCTGGTACTCTTCATTCCTGACGCTGCTGAATGTGAACCAGGGTGGATTCCCGATGATGTAATCAAATTTCCCGGCAAAGAAATATGGCTTATATAGGTTCTGCACAATGAATTTCCAGATGCTGTCGCGATTGTTTTCCCTGACCAGTTTGAAGCCGAGATAGAGTTTGTAAAAACTTTCGATAACCTGCTGCGAAAGCCCGCCGTTCTTATATTGTTTCCGAAGGATAGTCTCAAAAACCTGAATAGTTTCAACCTTCTGGCGAATGGTAGTTTCTGCCAGATCGTCGCATACCTGCAAGGCTGTATCAAACAACAGAACATCCTCAAAAATCTGAGTGTTCAGAGCATATTTATGTTTGTCAATGGCAATCGAAAACTCGCCGCCGAAAAGATTCTGGACGCCTTCGGGAGCCAGAAGAGTGTTTGCCTGAATAACGTTCAGTTGAACCGG
>JBAXRP010000505.1:0-1864 GCA_037131145.1 Bacteroidota bacterium | reverse complement strand
CATTGATTCTGGATAATGGAAAAGTCTCAACAAAGTCGTCAATCTTCAGTTTGTCTGTTGCGATCAGATTAACCACTTCAGGGTAAAGCTCAGGCTTGCAGCCCCATGTTCCGATCAGTTTGGCGTCGAAAGCCATCAGATTGCTGAGTCTGACCTCAGTTCTGTCGAGGGTAAAACCGACGATTGATAATGTGGAGGTGAAGGTGATGAGGTTGAATCCCAGTTCCTGCCCCTGTTTCGTGCCCGACATTTCGAAAATTTTCCATCCGAAGCGTGAAACGCCAAGTTCTTTGGCAATTTCGCGAACTTTTTCCTTTATTGCTTTTATATCCAATCCCTTCACATTAAGAATGGCGTCAATCCCATGTTTATTCGCAGTTTCCAGTTTTTCATCGTCAATATCGAGCGCGAGAACTTTAGCGCCAAAGATCCGGGCAATGAGCGCCGCATAGATTCCGACGCCGCCTACGCCAATAACAATTGCAAGATCTCCGGCTTCAAGTTCTGATTTTTTAATTACCTGGTATGGAGTGGAAATTGCGTCGGCGATAACCGATAGTTTTTCCAGAGGATATTTGGTAAGAAGTTTGTGGGGAACGGGACAAAGAAAACGGGCGGGAACCTTTATATGCGAGGCGAATCCGCCATGAAAATCATTGCCGGGCATAAGCTGTTTCTGGCACATATTGCTCCGCCCTTTTTTGCATAATTCGCACTCGCCGCAGGGAAGAACGGCAGGAATAATCACGTTTTTCCCAAACCATTCCGGGGGACCGGCGATAACAATTCCACTGATTTCGTGGCCAAGAGTAAGAGGAAGCTCTTTCTTTGTTTTCACCCCATAATGCCAGAAACTTAGATCGGTATGGCAAACGCCGCAACCGGCTATCTTTACCAGAGCTTCATCGCCTTCTGGTTCAGGGAAAGAATTTTCGACATACTGAAAATCGGCGTCAGGCGCCGTCATCTGCCAGGAACACATTTTGCTATCCATAATTGTCATTTAAATGTTAATACTTGCCTTGGTTTTATTTGCATTTCCCCACCCCGTTCTTACATGAAATGGCATTGACGAGGTTGGTGAGTACGAGGTTGATTGGGGTCTTTATATAATGTTTTCTGCCATAATCAACAATTTTACCGTTCATATAGTCAATTTCGGTTTCCCTTTTGTTTATAAGGTCAACAGCAAGCGAAGGCATGTGATTACCGGCGTTATTGAGATATCGGATTGCCATTTTGATAAAATTTTCGGGTAGCTTAATCTCTTCGGCATTAGCAACCTGGACAGCCTCATAGAGGATTTGTTCGATAATTTCCAATGTATCGGCATTGTTCATTGCTTCCTTCATGGTAAGCCGCGATATTGCGCAAAGAGGGCTGAGTGCAGCGTTCAGGATGGTTTTTTCCCATATTTTATCAATGATTTTAAATGAATTTGCCTGCTCTGTTTTCAAGCCAACGCTGGTAAGGGTGGCGGCGATCCATTTTGCAAGCTCTTCCTGCGAATCATCCATGGAACCGATATAATTCGGGGGGTTGAAGAAGTTTATAGCCGTTACGTTAGGAGCCTGAAGGTTGCCTGCAAAATTTATAACCATCCTGAGAATTGAAGAGTTTGGGAAATGGCTGAGATATTTTTTTCGAATATCTATTCCGTTCTGCGCGCTCAGCAGAAAAACATCCTTTGTGAGATTCTCTTTCAGCACCTTAACAATATGGTCAACATGATAATCCTTCACCGCTGAAATGAGAATGTCAAAATCATGCTCAAGCATCTCCTCCATCGAATAATAAACATGTTTGAAAAACGACTTCTTCTCGAGATGATTGACGATTTCAATCCCTTCCTGAATGATTAGGG
>JBAXRP010000504.1:0-1878 GCA_037131145.1 Bacteroidota bacterium | reverse complement strand
GAAGGAATTGTTAAAGGAATTGTTAAAGGAAAGATTGAAGGAAAGATTGAAGGAATGATTGAAGGAAAGATTGAAGGAAAGATTGAAGGAAAGATCGAAGGAAAGACTGAAGGCGTCGAACTTATGATTGTTAACGGCTTCAAAGCAGGAATTTCTATTGAGGTTTTATCTAAAATGGCGCAAATAAATGAGGATAAAGTAAAAGAAATTCTCATAAATCACGGATTTATGCCGGACAATTGATGTTTGGCTATACATTGTCAATCCATCGCAACTATACTAAAACGTGATATAACCCTGCATTTACAGAATGTCAAAATTTAGCCCGTTTGCAGAATAAAACAACCACGGTTCTAATCCCTTAAACACCTCGCCGGGAAAGCGTTGGTTCTCAGCGATTCGTAATAAGAAACTGAGACGTCGTAGATATTCATCCCGTGGGAAATAACTCTTACCGGACTGGTTGGCGTGGATGTCCAGAAGAGGGTAGCTATCCCTTTGAAACTCCAGGTATTGTTCTGGTAAAGTACGCCTCCGGGCAAGGCATGGAATCCGGGGGCGCTATTAGCCTGCAACGGCTTGCCTGCAAAGGCGTTTCCTCCGTAGAAATTCAGTAACGTTGCCCATTCAGGTTCGGTGGGGATATGCCATCCGGGAGGACAGATACCCTGCGAAGCCGGCGCATCATCGTATTTCATCAGTTCATCCCACTGATACAACCCGCCGAAGCTGGCGCAATTTGCCGGATCGTTGTTATAGCAATATTTTTCGTTCACACAGTTGTCTGTCTGCGGTTGCGGCGACTGGATTTGCTGACCATGGTTGAGGTTAGCGGCAAGCCAGCATTGCGAGCCAATCAGAATAGTTGGATAGGTTTTGCTGTCGCGGATGTCGGTCCAGACTGCTCCGCATGAAAATACCGGAGCGGGATGGTTCTGCACATTGCTAACCGCGCTGTCGCTGCATCCGAAATAATTTGTGTATTTATATTTCACCTGGATTGAACCAATAGGAGCCGCCGCAGGATTAAACATGGCGGGAGATGGATTATTAACCCACGCGCCGCCGGAATAACTGCCATTAAGAGGCAATCCACCACGAAGTTTGAAGGGTTTCGCCTCCACCGAAGTGATAATGTCGAAGCAGGGAATAAAAAATACATTTGGTTTTGGGTTAACGGTAATCACCGACGGACCCACCTGGGCATTATTCGGGCTTCCGCGCGCATCGTTCACGGTTGTAATCCAATAACTTGTTGTAGCTGTCGGGCTTACCGGAATCAGCAATGGACTCGCTACTATTCCTGACAGGGAAACGGGATTAATCCCGTCGGTATATGTTAAACTCCAGGGAGGCAACCCTGTGAGCAGTATTTTCAGACTGGTTGTTTGACCGAGGCAGATGGGCAATGTATCAACAAAAGTGGCTGTCGGCAAATCGCCGATTACATCCATCCTGCCTATTTTCAGATTCTGGCACCCTCCGGAAGCCAATACTTTCACCCGGAAATAATAGACGCCGGGCGTTACCCACATAACGCTTACGGTTGGAGTTGAGTTGACTCCGGGGTTGAAGTAAGCATTTGCCGGCGGACAATTTCCCGGCGCTGTGGCAAAATTGATTGTTATATTATCTGTAAAAAGTTCCCAAAGATAAGTAGCGCCAGGGATTGGCTCAATACCGAGATTACTTTGCTGACCGGCATTAACAATATTCGTCTGAGCCATGGCGGAAGCCATAGTTATCATCAGCGAAACCGCGATGATAAACAGACGTAATATGTTAGATAAGGGTCGTTTCATTAAAAGTAAATTTCAGGTTCGAGGTTTCAGGTTTCAGGTTTCAGGTTTCAGGTTTCAGGTTTCAGGTTTCAGGTTT
>JBAXRP010000503.1:0-1885 GCA_037131145.1 Bacteroidota bacterium | reverse complement strand
ATTCGGTCTCTCCTTCTCAACTCCACCATCCAATATCGAAAGTGTGACCGGCTGTATTAAAGTTGGCAATGTAGTAAATATTGATCCGAAAGGTTTTGAAAACGGGCATACCGACAATACGGTGATCATCCCCGTTGATGCGGTGAATACCTTGCTGGGGTCCTCCATTATCAATACAGTCCCCGGCAAAGCATATATCCAGACACAGGTATTTACGGTAACCATGCACTTGTCAAATCCTCAAACAAGTATCGGTGCTCCACCCTATAATCCTTTCATCTTTGTCAACCAGGATCGGGCAAAAGAGGTGCACCTTAAAGATCATCCGCCTACGGCACTGGCCAATCCGGTTTACTTCGGGTCGAATAACGACGCTACTGATCCGGCACAGGGCTATTACTACCGTTCTTCCACCGGATTACCATGGGCTATGGAAATCCCTGTCGATTTCGACTATCCTATCGAGAAAGCCGACATTGTACAAACATACCTCCATTTCGCAGAATGGGCCCAATCCTCCGGAACACTTTATCCAGACTGGTACATGGATAAGCCAGGGTACAGGAATGTCAGCAATATATATACGCATTAGTGGTTTGGGTTTTTTGTTAGGTGAAAAACCCCGGCGTGGTTGCCGGGGTTTTTTTATGTTCCACCAGGTGCATCTCACCCCGCGGTCCCTTTTCCTTAAGGAAAATGGGTGCAGGGGTTGAAGTGATTATACCTTCTTATAACTAAACACGAAAGCCAGGTAAACCACAACGAGGAAAACCCCGCTTCCGGAGATTAAAAACATGGCTTTTGGCCCAACTGAAAACCATAGGATCCCTGCGAGAGAACTCGCCGCCAGGGTGCATATACTTCCGAGACTGTTATAAAATCCAATTGCTGTGGCGGTTTCCGACGGATCAGCCAGGTTGGATAACAAAGCTTTGGAGATGCCTTCAGTTGCCGCAGCATAGATTCCATAAAGAAAGAACAAAATGCCAAAGATAAATAAAGAACCCGCAAAACCCATGCAGGAATAAACGATGGCAAACAGCAACAACCCGGTAATCAGCATGGTCTTCAATCCGACTTTGTCAGCCAGAACTCCGATCGGATAAGAAAACATGGCATAAACTAGATTATAAAAAATATAGATCCCGATCATCAGGGTATCTGACATTTTTTGTTCCTTCAAGGCAAGCAGCAGGAATACATCCGAACTGTTGAAAAGGGTGAATACCAGTAACCCTGCAACGAGTAATCGAAAAGCGGGGGTCGCCTTTCTCCAGTATTTGAGATAAGAAAAGAAACCTATTTTAGCTGATGGGCTGATGGTCTCGTGAGTTTGAGAGTTGATTAAAATATCGTCCGGCTTTGTGACTTTGTGACTTTGTGACTGTAACACCTTGGGCGTCTTCACCTCCTTGACCTTATCCTTAAGCAGGAAAGTCAGGGCAACGGCAATCAAACCGGGGAAAAAAGCGATAAAAAACATCCACTTGTATTGTCCCGGGAAGAAATAGAGATAAACAAGCGCAAGAACAGGCCCGATGGCTGCGCCAACCGTATCCATCGACCGGTGAAAACCAAAAACCTTCCCTTTATGCTCCCGGGTGGTTTCGTCACTCAACATGGCATCGCGTGCGCTCGTCCGGATTCCCTTTCCGAAACGGTCGAGGGTTCGGGCAAAAAAGATCCATAACGGGTAGGTAAACAAGGCAATCATTGGTTTTGAAAAAGCGCTCAAAAGATAACCGGCCCGGACAAAAGGAACTCTTTTCCTCCATACATCAGATAAATGACCAAAATAACCTTTGCTTAATCCTGCTGTTGCTTCTGCAACCCCTTCAAGTATCCCGATGAGCAACACTGAAAAACCAATCGATTTAAGATATAC
>JBAXRP010000502.1:0-1892 GCA_037131145.1 Bacteroidota bacterium | reverse complement strand
GCGACTCCGGCGATGGCATGCAACTCACCGGCAGCATGTTTTCGGATGTTGCTGCGCTTGTAGGAAACGACCTCGCTACTTTTCCTGATTTTCCCGCTGAAATCCGCGCCCCCCAGAACACCGTTGCCGGTGTATCCGGATTCCAGGTACACATGGGTAGTTCAAAAATTTTCACTACCGGCGATCTGGTTGATGTACTGGTTGCAATGAATCCGGCGTCGCTCAGAGCAAATTTGAAGTGGGCAAAAAAAGGAGCTACAATTCTTACCGATACCGACGCCTACGATGACAAAACAATCGAAAAAGCCGGGTACAAACACAATCCCTTTACCGACAACTCTCTCGATAGTTTCAATATGATCAAGGCTCCCATTACCATGCTTACAAAAGAGAGCCTGAAAGAACTCGGCGTGGATACTAAAACTGCTGAGCGTAGCAAAAACATGTTTGCGCTGGGCATGTTGTATTATATTTTCAACCGTGACCTTAAACCGTCATTTAAATATTTTGAACAAAAATTCAAGAAAAAGCCGGAATTGATTCAAATCAACAAGGTTGTTCTTCAAGCCGGATATAATTACGCCGACACAGTGGAAGCTCTTGAGTCAGTTATTCAGGTTTCTCCTGCAAACATGGAAAAAGGCCGGTACCGGAACATTACGGGAAACGTAGCTACAGCATGGGGATTGCTCGCTGCCTCCGAGAAATCGGGACGTCCATTATTTCTCGGTTCTTATCCTATCACCCCTGCAACAGAAATTCTGATGGAACTTGCAAAACATAAATCTCTTGGCGCAAAGGTTTTTCAAGCCGAAGATGAGATTGCAGGAATCTGCTCCGCCATTGGCGCATCTTTCGCAGGCGCTTTGGCGTGTACAACCACTTCTGGACCCGGACTATCATTGAAAAGCGAAGCAATCGGACTCGCCGTTATCACCGAATTACCGTTGGTGATTGTAAATGTTCAACGTGGAGGTCCATCCACTGGATTACCAACGAAATCGGAACAGAGCGACCTGTACCAGGCATTATTTGGGCGCAATGGCGAATGCCCTGTTATCGTAATCGCTGCCTCATCCTCCGAAAATTGCTTTTACTATGCTTACATGGCAGCGAAACTTTCAATGGAACACATGACGCCAGCGATTCTGCTCACCGATGGCTATCTCGGATTTGGTTCAACCTTGTTCCGCATTCCTAAGATGGCTGACATGCCTGCCATTAACCCGCCAATTGCCCAAGCCAATGATCCCGCTTACAAACCCTACAAACGAGATCCTGAAACCTTTGTTCGCCAATGGGCTATCCCCGGGACAGAAGGGCTTCGTCATCGTATTGGAGGTCTTGAAAAAGAAAATATTATCGGCACAGTCTCAACAGACCCGATGAATCACCAGATTATGACCGACCTACGTGCAGCCAAAGTAGAGAAAGTTGCCGATTTTATTCCTGAACAGGAAATTAATGGTTCGGCGCAGGGAGACCTGCTGGTGGTAAGCTGGGGCGGCACCTTTGGCGCTGTTCATTCGGCTGTAAGCCAAATGCAGAAGGAAGGCAGGAATATCAGTCATGCCCATTTCCATTACATTATGCCGCTTCCGAAAAATACGGAAACAGTACTGAAAGGCTTTAAGAAAATTGTGGTTTGTGAATTGAACAGCGGGCAGTTTGTTAATTACCTGCGCATGAAGTTCCCAATGCCCAATATATATCAATTTAACAAAGTTCAGGGATTGCCTTTCATGATCAACGAGTTAACGGATAAGTTTAACCAACTTTTAGAGGAGAAATAAGATGGATTTCATAAATATGACAGTTGAACGTACAAATGTTCAGCTTAGCAAAGCAGATTTTGAAAGCGACCAGATGGTTAAATGGTGCCCTGGATGCGG
>JBAXRP010000501.1:0-1898 GCA_037131145.1 Bacteroidota bacterium | reverse complement strand
AATGCTCCGTTTACGGGCCTTCGTTCAGGGAAACTACGGAAAAAAGTGGTAAAACGGTAAAGTGGTAAAACGGTAAAAGGTGTCCCGCACCTCGTCTCTCGTCATTCGTCCCTCGATGATTCCCGGCAGGGTTGGGAAAGACTTCAAATTCCGCAAAGGCATCCTTTCCTGCAATGCCCGTGTATGTGCTGTCGAACTTTGTATAATAGGTATTGAATGTTACCCCGTAATCGCGACTAAACTATATCCGCAGTATCGGCGCCTCTGGTGAAGTGCTGTGATGCGTAATACTGTGAATTAAAACAAGTGAAATAAAAATTTCAAAATTTGTCGATGGGACAATTGGACTTGTTAATTTATAACTGAATTTTTACTTCAATCAATAATCAATTTCTCCTCAGCCACCGTGCGACTGTTATACAAAAGCAGGAACACATAAATGCCCCGATCCCATTGCGATACATCCAGTCTGAACTCCTTTTCAGCCCTGGCAACCTCCTTCCTGAATACCCGCTTTCCCGAAAGATCATAAACCTCCAGAGATGCCGTGCCCCACTGGTGATAAACGGTAGCAATGGGAACAGCGCCTGAGGTGTCATGGACCACCAGGTATTTGGGCATTTCAATGGTCACAATGTCATCTGCAGGATTTGGATAGATTTTCAAATGCGTAGTTTCAGGATCCCGGAACGGCTCATCGATGCTCACATAAACATTATCACACATCGGATCGATGGTATCCGAAACTATAGCGTGCGGACACAAAGAGTCATAGGTGAAAGGCTGAGAGTAAATAGTATCGTATTCCAGGCTTGAATTTACTTTTACAGCGACAATTTTAATAATTCCAGATGATGCATCATTACCTACAGCGACAAATTTATTGTCAAAAGATTTTGTCGCATGATAATAGGAATTGGTTCCCTGGTAAACCTCTTTCTGTTGAATCAGGTTCCCAAGGGTGTCGGTTTTAATAAAACCACTATGCTTTATATTGTTTTCGTACCAGACGCCTATCATGACCAGCAGTGAATCATAAAGAAAATCTATGGATCCCAATCCTCCCGATTCTGCTCCCGAAATCATCGCGTTGTAAGATGGCGTTCCGTTATGGTTCACTTTTATCAGACAAGAGGGGGAAATTCCCGGGGGAAAATCCATCCTGTATCCAACCTCATAATAATTACCGTTACTACTTTTTGCAACTGCCCAGGGATTCCCATAAAAATTGCTATTGGCGCCATAAACCAAATCCCATATCTTATTCCCTGCGGTGTCTGTTTTAAGAAAATGGTGGCGAATAATGGCCGGGCCTATCGTCCCGGAGTCAGGATAGTACCTTCCGTTCAGCACCAGATAACCATCATGGTCAACAATTAAATCTTTGGGTTGATCTTCATAATATATACTATCCATCGGGTAATACTGGTGCCAGAGCAATTCTCCGCTTCCATTGAATTTGAACAGGGAGATATTCGATGCAGGAGTCGTTTCAAAGTAAGCCCCGAGTAAAATATAATCTCCTTCGGGAGTTGGTTTGACACGAGGCCCCAGCTCGTAATTGCCTGTAGTGATGAGTACCCTGCACCACTCCACCTCGGCACAGGCATTTAACTTCATCAGGTAGGCATCGTTAGATGCCGAGTATTTCCTGGTTGATCCACATAGTATGAATCCTCCGTCAGCGGTCTGTTCCACATCCCTGATAGACATCGTGTAGTTGCCGTTGCCGAACGTTTTATCCCAAATCATATATCCGTTTACATCGGTTTTGAACAACCAGCCAAAAGAAATGTTCTGGAAAGCGGCTCCAAAAACAAATCCATGATCGTATTGTTCTGTTACTCGCCAAACCTGAGCAGCATTTCCTTGACCATAAAAGCGGATCCAATCCTGGC
>JBAXRP010000500.1:0-1914 GCA_037131145.1 Bacteroidota bacterium | reverse complement strand
CCCGTGAAATTTCAATCGATTATATTCAGAAAGTGGTTTGTAATTATTTCAACATCCCTGTCGAGATGATCAATTCCAAAACCAGAAAACGTGAAATTGTTCAGGCCAGGCAGCTTTCTATGTATTTTTCAAAGAAACATACAAAATCTTCTCTCGCAAGTATTGGTCTTCATTGCGGAAATAAAGATCACGCTACAGTGCTTCACGCATGCAGGACTGTCAACAACTTAGTTGAAACTGATAAACAGTTCAGACAGTTTGTTGAAGAACTTGACAAACGGATAAAATTGTAAAAGAATTTTTCTCAGCCTTGGTAAATATTCTATTTGTTTGTACAGGTAATATCTGCCGTTCTCCACTTGCAGAAGGTATTCTCAGATACAAGTTAAAAACTGTTCACCTCTCTGCTTGTGTGGATTCATGTGGTTTTGAATCATTTCATATAGGGGATAATCCCGATCCAAGAGCTCAGGCAGTTGCAACCAGACATGGACTTGATATTTCAGCCCACCGTGCAAGACTATTTTCCAATTTGGATTGTGACAGATTTGATATGATTTATGTTATGGATTCCGGCCATTTTAGAAATGTTTTGAAATTATCAAGAAATGAATCAGATAGAACTAAAGTAGATTATATATTGAACGTTTTATATCCAGGTCAGAACCTAGGCGTTATGGATCCCTGGTATCATGACAACAAGGCTTTTGAAATGGTCTATCTGCAATTAGACAAGGCGTGCGAACGGATTTCACAGAAATTAATTTCTGAAACCAAACAACGATGAACAGTGGATCACATATCCAGCCTGACGCCGACGCCATCCTTCAAGCCGCAAAACGGATCAATCGCCATATTAACAGAACTCCGGTGCTTTCATCACATACCATCAACCGGTTGTTCGGCGCCGAAATCTTTATGAAATGTGAAAATTTTCAAAAAGTTGGCGCCTTTAAAGCCCGTGGAGCAACCAATGCAGTGTTATCCCTTGAAAAAAGTTTGCTGCAACGAGGCATTGCAACACATTCATCGGGCAATCATGCTCAAGCTCTTTCCTGGGCAGCATCGTTGGTTAATACAAAGGCCTATATTGTGATGCCATGCGATTCTTCTAAAATCAAAGTAGCAGCCGTTAAAGACTATGGAGGTCTGATCACTTTTTGTGAACCTACCCTTACATCGCGGGAAACAACCCTGACCCGGGTTATTCAGCAAACCGGCGCAACCGAGATCCATCCATATAACAATGAACATATTATCGCAGGCCAGGCCACTGCAGCTCTTGAACTGCTTGAAGAGGTTCATGATCTTGATATCCTTTTGACTCCAGTCGGAGGTGGCGGATTACTCAGTGGAACTTGTCTTGCGGCACATTATTTCCATCCGGCTACCAGAGTCATTGCAGCAGAACCTGAACAGGCCAACGATGCTTTTTTGTCTTTCTCTAATAAACGGTTTATCCCTTCGATAAATCCAAATACTATTGCCGATGGCCTGCGTACCTCGTTGGGTTCACTTACTTTTCCAATCATTCTCAAATATGTTCACTCCGTTGTGACTGTGCGTGAAGAAAGCATTGTGAAGGCAATGCGATTTCTGTGGGAACGTATGAAAATCATCGTAGAACCTTCATCTGCTGTGCCTTTTGCAGCAATCATGGAAGGAAAAATTGAGATAGCCGGAAAAAAAACCGGGATTATTATCTCCGGTGGAAATGTTGACCTGGATGCCTTACCCTGGATGAACAATGAATAAAGGAAGATTATACCTTATCCCCTCTTTGCTCGCAGATGGCAAGGTTGAATCGGTCATCCCGGAAGGGACATTAGCCATAATCAGAAGACTCGACAACTTTATTGTCGAGGAGATCCGCACTGCAAGGCGTTTTCTCATCAAGGCATCAATCCATAAAAC
>JBAXRP010000499.1:0-1921 GCA_037131145.1 Bacteroidota bacterium | reverse complement strand
AAAACCGGGAAACGATTTTGATTTTTTCATTGCTGAATTTTTTAATTATTGTGAGAGCAAAAGTACCGTGCAGGAAATCTTGTAAGAAATGGAATCACCGGAGACTATGGTTGTGTCACCCTTTCGAGGTTTTTTATCACTGAATGGTTTTGGGAAACGGGGGCCTTTGAAAAAAACGCTCGTTTAAACCCGCGCACGTCGGATTAAACTGACCACTTCTTAGCATTGATTGTTAATATATTGAGATGGTCAACCAAAATCGGCAGAGGGTGGTCAACTACTGTGGCTTTTCAAGTTCCGTGGGGAGTTGAGTTATTGAACACTTCCGGTTGAATAAAATCTTAACAGTTTGTTGTTAAATTTGCAGCTAAATTTGCAGTTTACACGCACTATTCGATGACCATCTTTTTTTCGATCACAGGATTGGTTTTATCGTCCATCCTCCTTTATTTCAATGCAAGAAGATATCTTTCATCCACCTATCTTGGGCTTTTCTTTTTTTTAATCAGTCTGTATGCCTTCATTTATGAGATCATTGCATTTTCAAAATCGGTGGTTCTTATCAGCATCGTATATCAGCATTTTGGATTTCCGACCTACCTTATCGGGCCAGTATTGTACTTTTACATACGGAGTGTCCTGACCGATAATTCATCTCTCCGAAAAAGGGATCTGCTTCATCTTATCCCTGCGCTGGTCTTTCTGATCGCCACTTTTCCTTATCTATTCACCCCCTACGCATACAAGTTGGAAATTGCCCGTCATATTGCACAGAATGCCGGTTATATTGCGCAAATTGAACCTACCGTGCTTTATCGTTTCTTATCTAACGAGGTCGTTTACCTTAGCCGGCCAGTGCTTGTGCTGGGATACCTTCTCTGGACAATCGGAATGGTCATTCGTTTTGTAAGGAAACAAAAGGATTCACTGGTGCTGCGACACCAGCGCTATATGTTGAAATGGATTTCTGTTCTGTTGTTTTTTTTGTTGCTTCTTGTTGCGGCACATATTTTTCTCATTCATGAATCATTTGTCATAATGAATCAGGATTTTCTTAAAACGCTGACCCTTGTGAACCTGATATCGGCGATTGGCATTACCGGACTGTTGATCTCACCTTTCTTCTTTCCCAGCATTCTGTACGGACTGCCCAGATTTTCCCTGGCTCAGGCGGCCATTCAACCATCAGGTTTCCCCAGATCGGCTGAATTGATAAAAAAGAGTCCAATAACTATCGTAGAGAATGAAACTGTACCCCGTTCCCACCGAGACTTCCCGGAGTCAACCCCACCTGAGAAACAAAGAATTTTACGCACATTTGAATCAGATTATCTGTTGAAAATCAGACTAAAAGTCGAGGATTGCATGAGAGAGGAAAAACCCTATTTACAGCCCGGCTGCAACCTCGCACTTCTTTCAAAACTGATCAATATTCCTGCCCATCACCTGGCTTATTCCTTCAGAGAAGAAAAACAGCAGCCATTTAACGAATACCGCAACGAATGGCGCATCCGGCATGCCAAAGAGCTGATCCGGGAAGGAAAGTCACGGGAGTTGACCCTGGAGGCAATTGGCCTGCTTTCAGGATTTTCCACAAGGAACACCTTTTACACTGCGTTCCGAAAGATAGAGGGGTTTCCACCAAGCGCTTTTGTGGATAAGGAATGTGACAACAAGAAATAATAAGACATGGTCGGTTCCTGACCTCTTCTTTGTATGTTTTTTCAAAAACGATACAACTTTATTCTGACGGGTTTAGGTTGGACCCAGGAATTCAGCTTCCTTTGTGACCCGAATTTGACATTATCCTGCCCCACGAAAAAATCTTTATCTTTATCCTATCGATATCGTTCTGTAAACAGTATTTAACTATTACCGCCAAATCCAGTCATCCCATTATAATACAAGGTATTACCAAATT
>JBAXRP010000498.1:0-1939 GCA_037131145.1 Bacteroidota bacterium | reverse complement strand
ACTCTTTTCGAAGGCAATACATTCATCCCCACTCGTAGGGGCATTATTACGTAAGACTTTCAGCACGGCTTCTTCCTCCTCTTTTCCATACTGTGATCCGAATTTTATTTCGAGGTCAAATTTTATTTTGCTCATGCTCACTGATTAATATCGTTTAAAATGAAGTGTCATTTGTAACCCTTCGAACAAGGTACGCATCGGGGTATTTAAAATTTGCCTTGCCAATGAATTATCCATTGAGGCATCGTTGGCACGAGGGGCCCTTCCGGGCATGGCATTGGAGTTAGTGCGGAGGATAAGATCAGCAGGATAACCAAGGGCAGTTGCTATCTCCAGCCCCATCAGATACCTGTTGATTTTGGTACATCCCGCAAGGTGGATAATACCGCTGAACTGATTTCCTGCCAGTTCAATCAGGGCACTGCCCAACGTAATCACGTCAACTGGGGTACGAACTTCATTAGCGGGGAAGGGTATCTCAACTCCCCGACTAAGTTTTCCTATCATATCAGCCAGAAACGAATTTCCCTGCCCAATCACCGGAAGTCCCATGACCAGCGCCAATCGTGCCACCACATTTCGTGGTGATGCAGACAAAACAATCTGCTCTGCAGTGATCTTTGTTTCAGCATAGAAATTGACTGCATGAGGCAGATCCGATTCTGAGTAATTACCCTTGATGCCATCAAAAACCGTATCGGTAGAGCAAAAGATTAATTTGATTCCCATTGCTTTGCAAATTGACGCGATTGTTCTGGTAATGCCAACATTTACCCGCTTAGCCTGTTCCCTGTTACTTTGGCAATAATCGATGTTGGCCAGTGCAGCAGCATGAATCACGGAATCGGGACGAATTTCATTAAGTAGGTCAATAACTTTTTGTTCCTCCAATAAGTCCAGCTGATGATAGAATACCCCGGGTTCATTCCCGGACATCTCCGATCTGCCAACGCCGTGAACTTCATGGATTCCTTTTGCCTGGGTAATTATGCTTCCTGCGACAAAACCTTTAGATCCGGTTATAAGTAACTTCACTCGAATAGATTAACTTGTTTATATTTAGATCCTTGATTCGGATAGAACCCTAATGAATTTATTCATCTTTTTTGTGAATGTTAGTTCATTCATTTTTGTGAGCGATAACTCATGAAGGTTTCATCAGAGGTATCCTGGTAAAAAAGAAAGCATAGATCGTTACCATGATCACACAAATCATCGGAATAACATAGGATATCTGAACACCATGATGGTCTGCAATCATCCCCTGAATAGGCGGGAACACCGAACCACCAATCAGGGCAAAATTCAACAAAGCGGAACCTTTTCCTGTAAATGAACCAATCCCCTCAATTGCCAGACTAAAAATAGTCGGAAACATGATCGAGAGAAAAAGTCCTAATCCGGCCATTAAAAATTCGTTGTATCCACTATTTAAAGTAATAATCATCGCAAAAATGATTACCATCCCAACGCCAAAAAAACCCAAAAGTTTGTGTGCGTACACGTATTTCAGCAATATGACCCCAAAAATACCCATTACAGCTGTCAGGACATAGTAAAAGGTAAGAAAACCTGCAGCTTTATCATCAGCAAACCCCAAAACTGTCTTCAGATAGGGGATAAAAAACCCACAGGTGGAAGCCTCTGCACCCATATAGAAAAACATAGCAAAGAGTCCGAAAAAGAGGTGGCGGTGGGAATGCCCTTCACGCAAAATTCCCTTCAATGTAAACTGTTCTTCGTTTTCAGGTTTCATGGCCGGAAGATTGGACAACCCCATTAAAAGAGCGATTACTAAAAGGATTCCTGCGAGCAGAAGGTAAGGGAAATGAAATCGGATCTCTCCAATCTTATTGTATATCAATACCGTGGCGACAGCCGGAGTGACAGCATACCCTATCCGGGAAAAAACCTGTACGAAGTTAATCCGCTGATGCGC
>JBAXRP010000497.1:0-1941 GCA_037131145.1 Bacteroidota bacterium | reverse complement strand
TATCGTGGTTTTTCACGGTTTATCGTTTGGTCGCCATATTGTACTTTGTCGCCCGGACCGACTTTTGTGCCCAGTTCGGTGACAATAATTCCATTTACCGATACGGCCCCAGCCTCGATCAACTTATCGGCTTCGCGGCGCGATGATATCCCCGAATTGGCAATATACTTGTTAAGCCTCATTAAATCAGGGTTTTCGCTTTTCTTTCCACGGCGTATGACCTTTGGCGGTTTGCTCGTTCTTTCCGGTCTGGCCGTGTCTTCCTGCTTGCCTGATCTTTCAATTTTGATTTTATTACCTGACCGAACTGATCTTTTCGGTTCGATATTTTGTTCAGGCTTGCTTATTTTAAAAGGCCTGTGCGGCCTCTCTGATTTTTCATCTCTGTCCGATCTGCCTGATCTTTCCGGTCTGATCGGCCTCTCAGGTTTTTCCACCCTTTCCGATCTGCCTGCTCTTTCTGGTTTGAATGGCCTCTCGAATTTCTCCACTCTTTCCGATCTGCCTGGTCTTTCCGGTTTGATTGGCCTTCCAGGTTTTTCCACCCTTTCCGATCTGCCTGATTTTTCCGGTTTGATTGGCCTTTCAGGTTTTTTCCCCCTGTCCGATCTACCTAATTTTTCCGGTCTGGTTGGTCTTTCTGTCTTCATCTATTCCTCCTCCTTTTCAAATGGTGGTTTAATTTTTACGCCGTCATAGCGGGTTTCAACCCCTTGTTTATATGTAATAATAATAAAAAGTGTCCCATCAAAGTTGTATTTGAACCAATCGCCCTCCTTCTTGCCATTTACGTAGCTGCCTTCATCTTTTACCTTCCCATTTTCCCAGTAATAAATGTGCTTTCCATCGGGATTGTCTTCAATGAAACCGCCTTTGAAATAACAAAGGCTGTCGGTGTTGGCACCATTGCGATCAAGGTAAAAATTGTACCACATTCCGTTCCGCAGCCCATCACGATAAGCGCCGCGTATAAAACTGTCGCCAATCAATTCAAACCATGGCCCATCTTCATTGTCATTTATGAACTCGCCCTCAACTATCAGTTTTCCTGTTTCATCATATTCAGTCGACAAACCATCCCTTAGCCCGTTTCGGTAATTTTCCTCTTTTAACAACTCGCTATTGTCAAAATACCATTTCCAATTACCATCTAATTTTCCTTGCTTGTTGAATTTGCCTGTTTGCTCTATTTTTCCGTTGGGATGATAGTATTTCCAAAGGCCAATTTGTTTGCCGTTGTCATAATTTCCTTCAGCTTTAAGCGATCCGTCAGGATAATAATCTTTCCAGTAACCATCTCGGTTTCCATCTTCCTTCACAATTCCATCACCTATGATCGCACCATTTTTATAAAGGTACGCTTTTTCAATATTGCCATCAGCCGCATATTCCCTCTTGATACCCTCCTGGATACCATTTCGGAACATCGCGCTGACCCTTATTTTTCCATCGGGATAATATTCATTCTGAACCTGAATCTTCTGAATTTCCTCTGCTTCCGGCTGAATTATATCATCAATGTACTTTGATATTTTCAGCAGATCACCGTTTTCGGCATATTCTTTGAGATAGCCGTTTTTCTTATCATCTCTGTAAACAACCTCGGATTTAAGATTGCCCTGGTTATAAAAAATGTACCATCGCCCCTGTTTTCTCCCATTCGCGTCCTTTCGGTTTATTCTCTGCCGGTCAACAATAAAACCACGTTTATATTCAGTCAGAGTTATAATTGTGCCATCCGGATCATATTCTTTGCCAAAACCTTGTTCAACCCCCTTGACTGCCATTTCCGCAACATATTTTGGCATCGAATCGTTGATTGAACGTCCGGCAAGGATCACCTGGGGGTGATGGCCCACTTCCCTGGCTTTCTTTACGAGGTAATCGGGATTGACCGGGATGCGAGTAGACTGCCCACAAGCCCGGGGCGGTACTGGTGAA
>JBAXRP010000496.1:0-1953 GCA_037131145.1 Bacteroidota bacterium | reverse complement strand
TTCAGCACTCCCAGTTCATCCAGCCGATTGTTGAGGTTACGCAGGGCGTAACCGATGAAAACCGTCCGCAAGACGTGCTCCGCCACCGATTCTCTGCCGCTGCCCAGAAACTGGTAACCGCTGCGGGGCGTTTTGCAAAGCATCCCTACTTCAAACAAGAAATCAGCAATACTTTCCATTTTACCCCTTTTTCAGCCCCTTGATTCGGTTGTCCATCATTTCCGCCATTTTTCGGATTTGCATTTGCAAAGAAGCGATACTGTCCGGTCTTGAGCTTTCGATTTTGTCAAGTTGCCCCTTCCAGTGTTCCAGAAGAGCAATCTCATTTTCCTTCAATTTCTTTTCAAACCGTTCCTGATACTCTTTGATAAAAGCGGCGGATGAATCCATCGGCGCCATTTTGCATCCTCCTTGATATCCTTGACATGATTACATTGCATTATATCGTTCAATATTAAGCATGCAACAAACAATTTATCAAATGATAATTTGACAGCCCCATTTAAATACTATAAATAAACGCCACAAAAATAAAACAGATCGGTGTAAAAACTCTATGGGCTGCAAACCAAATCCCGAAGATATCGCTGGAGGGCAGGCAATTCTTGAAGGCGTCATGATGCGCCACGGCACTAAAATCGCCGCCGCAGTAAGACGACCGGACAAGGAAATCGTTTTCCAGGAACGTGAATATATTCCGCTGACCAAACGCTATAAACCGCTGGGTTGGATGTTTATCCGAGGCACGATCACATTGTTTGAAATGATGTTTATCGGCATGAAATGCCTGATGTTTTCAGCCGAAGTCGCCCTGTCAGAGGAAGAAAAGAAACCGCAGGGATGGGAAATGTATGTTTCAGTTGTCGTCAGCTTTGCTGTCGCCATTTTTTTCTTTGTCGTCGTGCCGGCTTTTTTCTTTACCAAAATAAAATTTTATATTGATAGCCTGATTCTTTTAAATATTTTGGAGGGCGGTATCCGCCTGGGCATGTTTCTTTGTTTTCTGGCCGCCACACTCTTAATGACTGATATGCGGCGCGTCTATATGTATCATGGCGCAGAGCATAAAACCGTTTTCGCCTGGGAAGACGGCCAGGACCTGACCGTTGAAAATGTCAAAAAATACTCTACCCGCCATCCTCGCTGCGGTACCAGCTTTATTCTTTTTGTGATGATCATTTCCATCCTGGTCTTTTCTTTGCTGGGACGCCCGGATTTTCTGCACCGGGTTATGTATAAAATCTTGCTGATGCCGGTTATCGCCGGTATTTCCTATGAAGTCATTCGCTTTACCGGAAAGTATACGCAGTTCAAGCTGGTGCAGATATTGAGCTGGCCGGGGCTTGCGCTGCAAAGGATCACCACGCGGGAACCGGATGATGATCAAATTGAAGTTGCTATTGCCGCGATGAAAAAAGTGATTTAATCTTTTTTCCCATTCATTTTTTGACGGATATTTGCCAAAGACTATTTTTCGGTCGGTTTTAAGCCGTATTATTATTGACTTTCCTAAACAGTTAACGTAACTAAATTAATATTATTTTTGTTTTTCAAATTTGGGGCTACAAACAAATGAGAAAGACCTTCTTGCAGGTTTTTATACTTTGCGTTCTCTCATCCGTCGCGCTTTTTTACTCAAAGGCATTGTCCAGTGAGGACACGGCGCAACTGACGTTTAGAAAGACGGCCATTCCGAAAAAAAACTTTCAGACTTATACGGTTTCTGAATCGGTCGGCTCGAAAGCCTATCAGGTTAAAAAAGGCGACAGTCTCATTCGAATCGTTCACCGCGAGCTTCATATAACGACCCGCACACAGAAAACAATGCTTCTGATAAAATCATTGAACCCAGACATTAAGGACGCTCATAAGATCATTGCCGGCCAGATCATTCGCCTGCCCAAGGGTCAAACTGCAATAAAAACCGTTGAGGTCAATATTGCACAGAATAAG
>JBAXRP010000495.1:0-1957 GCA_037131145.1 Bacteroidota bacterium | reverse complement strand
CAATGACATGAAGTTGCGGCATTTGTTCATAAAAATACCGCAGGCATACGATGGCGTCCGGGCACGATTGAATTTCATCAATAAAGAGCAAGGTTTGCCCTGGTATAATATCGGTACGTTTCAATACGGACAACTCCTGTATGATGCTCACAGGATTGTTGGTTTTGAAAATACTCTTCATTTCGGGCGATTCCTCCAGGTTAATGGTAACGGAGTTGGCAAACTGCCGGTTGGCAAATTCAGAAATAGTGAATGTTTTGCCAACCTGACGGGCGCCACGCACAAGCAACGGCTTCCGGTTTTCACGCTCCTTCCATTCAACAAACAATTGGAAAATCTCTCTTTTCATGCTAAAATACAATTGTGTTATTACAGTTGATTAAAAGATTTAACCGCAGAGGGCGCGAAGGTTTTCGCAGAGGGCCGCAGAGGTAAGAATGGGTTATTGCCTGTGTTAATCCGGTAGTTCATTTTTTTCGGTTTCATTGTTTGTTCTCAGCGGTTCTCTGCGCCTTCTTTGCTGTTCTCTGCGGTTAATCTTTCCAAAATCCACACACTATTCATCGGGCAATTTTATTTCTTTTTCAATCCGGCTTATCATTTCAACAACAGGTTCAAATAGTGAGTTAACCATTTCTGCATCATAATCAAACAGAATTTCATAATCGCCCTTTTGACGCCAGTCGTATAATTGGGATAAAAGTTTTCCGTACTTTTTATCCAGTTTACCTGATTTGATAAAATGTAGCGAAAATTGACTTTTCATACCAGAATGTGACTGGGAATAAATTTGATTGCTGACTAAAAGAGCATTTACTGCATAAAACAAAGCATAATAAAGGCGATTTACTGCCGAATTCCAAAACCCGTTTTCCGACAGAAGCCTTGCTGCATCTACTGTTTTGTGCGCAGTCTCAATTCGGTGTTTAACATATTCTTTTCGTTTTTCAAGGTTCATAATTGTATTCCTTGTTTGGTTACGTTAAAATAGAAAGGTGTTACGCTTTGTTTTGTATTCCAGTCAATTTTTGAATAAACAAAAATAGAAAAAGGCTCACCCGTTTCAAGTTCCAGGTCATACAAATGGTCTCTGAAAACACTTTCTTTTTTAATATCAACAGGATAATCGGTTAATACTAAAATATCCCAATCGGAATCATTTCTTTCATCGCCACGCGCTCTTGAACCATAAAGTATAATTTGAGCGCCAGGATCAATTTCCTTAATGTTCAACTTTATCAGACTGCTTATGTACTTTGTTCTAGTCTTCATCTAATGCAAAATGATTAAAAATCCCCGGCAGCAAACATCTGTCAAAATTGTCTGAACTGTGATTTACCTGATTTGCATGATTACTTTGATTTTTATCCTGAAAATCACAACGATCATGTAAATCACAGTTCCGACAAAAATGCCCGTCACATATAAAAACATCTTATCATTAAAATGTTCTGAACGCACGAACTCTTCTTGTGTTACTTTTTGTACTTGTCATTTCCGTTATATATGATCCAAAATAGGTAATATATGCAAAATTAGCATTGGATTCCAGTGAAGTCCAGAATGCGCCTCCATCAACTCCACCAATTGCATAACGGTTGTTATATAAACATCTCATCTCGTCCCTGGAAGGCAAATACCAATCTGTATAGCCATTCAATGTCAATGTATCGCATACATAAGCCGCATAATAACCGGCGCCTAAAGCATCCACTATCTTTCTTGTGGCAGCAGGCCCTTCGCCAATACTTAAACCAAAGGCGCTTACAAATATGTTACTACCCCATGTAATATCTGATGAATTATCGAATGGGGAAACAATTAATCCGTGTGTCTCTCCTGCAACATATCCGGGGTCGCCGGGTTGAAAAAAATAAGTAATCCTGCCTCCCTGGTAAGTATCGCCGATGGCTAACAGTGTTTTAAAACTAACCTCATTACCGTAAGCCGTTCCGGC
>JBAXRP010000494.1:0-1962 GCA_037131145.1 Bacteroidota bacterium | reverse complement strand
TAACCGGGTAAGCCCCGTCTTTGTCCGATCTGCGGGTATCAAGATAGATTCCTGTTGTGATATCTGATTTTTTATCACTTGTCATGACTAATTTTGTGTAAGTTTGTTTCTCTGCAAAGATAATAATGTGCAAACATTTTGCATAACAAATAGTACAAATATTGCAAACAAAATAAATATCAAGCAGTATCATCAAATTTGTAACAGATTGATATACAGACTAATGATTAACAACCGGAGAGCATCACTGAAGGGAGTGGATCTGACTGTTAATCAGAGGGTCGCAAGTTCAAGTCTTGCAGGGGGAGCCTGATAAAGAGCCACTTATGATGAAAATTGTGAGTGGCTTTTTCTTTTAGAACACACAAAGCCCAAGAAAGTCACCTATTGCTCCCATATTTATATTGCTTTAGACTATAAGCATTACCTATTTTTCAGAAAATCCGTGTTACCCGAAACCGTAGATCGAAAAATGAAATCACAGGATACAGGCTAAGTTGCACGGGTTGTATTGTAAGTTGGGTTATTTTTGTAGGATTGCTGAACACCCGGATTGTTCCCTTGTGCAATCAGATTCTTAGGAGAAAGAAAAAGGCAAATGACCAGAGCTTTCAGCCAGAAAAAAGTTTATAACTGTGTCATGTGCAAGTTCTTAATTTCCTGGCATCATTTATTTCCGTGAAGCGTTAGCGGTAGTGAGCGGGATGGAAACTTTTTTCCCTTGGTATTTGAAACATCAAATTTGGGACTTGAAATTTTGAAAATGCGCAGTTTTATTTCTTTTTTGAGTATAGAAAACGAATTATCTGGTAATTTTAAAGTTCCGCAAGAGCGGAATGTTTATTGAAATATACACCATTTTATTTCGAGTTGTAAGTATTGCCAAATCTTAAAATCAAAACTCATGAAAAGAATAGCGCTCTTTTGCGATGGAACCTGGAACACGCCGGATAAACAGGAAGATGGTAAATCCTGCCAGACCAATGTAGTTAAACTCGCTAACGCACTGAGCGTCAAATCAGGCGATGGTACTCTTCAAAAATTATATTACGATGTTGGCGTTGGCGCAGAAGGCAACCAAATAAAAAGAATTTTTGAAGGCGCAACCGGCTCTGGCATCTCAAAAAACATTATTGAAGCATACATTTTTGTAATGAATTATTATGAACCCGGAGATGAACTCTTCCTGTTCGGATTCAGCCGCGGCGCTTTTACTGTTAGAAGTTTATCGGGATTGATCAGAAATTCGGGCATTCTCGATGTAAAATATGCTGATAAAATCGGAAAAGCTTACGAATTATATCGCTCCCGGAATCCTGCTTACCATCCGAAATCGCAAGAAGCCACCCTTTTCAGAAAGACTTATGCTGTGGAAGAGGAGACCAATATAAAATTCATTGGGGTTTGGGATACTGTGGGTTCGCTGGGAAATCCCCTGTTTCTTCAGGGAATTGTAAGCGTCCGGAATGAGTTTCACGATACCGAATTATCATCAAAAATTGAAAACGCTTTTCATGCGCTCGCCATTGATGAGAAAAGGAATAATTTTCAGGCTGCATTATGGCATCAGCAACCGAACTCCGGTAAACAGGTTCTGGAACAGGTGTGGTTCGTGGGCGTCCACTCCGATGTGGGAGGCGGATATCCTGACGCCGGATTGTCAGATATTCCATTGCAATGGATTATGGAAAAAGCAATGAGTTGCAATCTGACATTTAATGCCATTGACCTGCACCCCGACCCGATGGGACTGAAACATGAAACCATGAAAGGGTTGTACAAACTGGGGGCTAAACTCAACCGCCCCATCGGATTAAAAATTCCCGGCGTCGGCGCCACGAATGAAAAATTGCATCCCTCGGTACTTGAAAGATATAAAAAAGATCCTACTTACCGCCCGGAAAATCTGGTTAGTTATCTTGAACAACAGCCATAAAAAACACATCCTTGAACCTTGAACCT
>JBAXRP010000493.1:0-1963 GCA_037131145.1 Bacteroidota bacterium | reverse complement strand
CAAAATGTGGTGGAAGCAGATTGGCGGATCATAAAAGAAGTTAACAATTTTTGAATTCGGCTCAGCGTATTAAAAAAGGGTTACTTTTGCACACGCAATCTGTTTTTGTGCAAAAAAATTATTTTGAGAGACACCACACGTCATACCATTTTAAGTGTTGCAAGCTTGGTCTTTGCCCGCAGGGGATCCAACCATACGACCATGAACCATGTAGCCAAGGCCACCGGACTTGGTAGAAGAACAATCTACACCTATTTTAAAACACGCGAAGAGCTCTACCTGGAGGTCATCAGAAATGAGGTCGAACGAATTCTCAGAAAACTTAGCAGGGTAGTCATGATGAAGATTTCGCCTGAAAAAAAACTGATCAAATTCATGAATGCGCACATGAGAACCGTCGAAAATTTAACCCGGAAAGACCACTTGCTAAGGATGGAATTGATTACCCGAAGTGAGAAAATTGAGCATATTCGTAAAGTCATTGATCTGCACGAGAAGAAATGTCTTGCTTCCATATTTGAAGAAGGAACACATTCAGGGGTTTTCACGGTGGATGACATTCAAAACACAGCCATCCTGGCCCTGTCCACATTAAAAGGTTTGGAAGCACAGTTTATCCTGGACAATTTTGGAAAGCCCTGCCGTGAGACCCTGGAGCTCTGGCAAAAAATCTTTTACCGCGGCATTAAAACCTCCGCTTAACCTGTTTCAATTTTGATTTTCTGATATGAGAATGTTTATTAACACGATTTCGCACTATATCCCGGAACAGCGCGTTCCTAACGAATACTTTAAGAATCTTAACGGCCTGGACGATGAATGGATCTTTGACCGGACAGGTATTCGGACACGTTCAAAAGCTGCTCAGGGCGAGAATGCAAATACAATGGCTATTGAGGCAGTTAAACGGGCAATTAAAAATTTACCCTTTGATATCAAAGAGGTCGATTTAATTATTGGTGCATCTTATACTCCCTATGATACCGTAGCCACTATTGGTCACACCGTGCAACGGGAGTTTGGGATTCCGGAGGCCCAGGTAATTTTCATCTCTTCGGCATGCTCATCGCTTGTCAATGCCCTCGAGATTGTTGAAGGTTATTTTGCATTGGGTAAAGCTACACGTGCCCTGGTTGTTGCATCCGAACATAACACCATGTACAGCGATGACAGCTGCGAAAAAAGCGGACATCTTTGGGGTGACGGAGCAACAGCACTGTTTATTTCGGATGAACCAGTTGGTGCCAAGCCAGGCGAAATACTGAATATTTTCACCAGGGGACTTGGTCATATTGGCAAAGGCACTGAAGCGGTCTACCTGCGCCCCGGCGAGGGTGGGCTAAAAATGCCTGATGGAAGGGATGTTTTTATGCATGCCTGCAATTTTATGCGCGTTGCCCTTGAAACTACCCTCGAAAACTGCAGGCTGTCCATGGAAGATCTCGATTTTATTATTCCTCATCAGGCTAATCACCGGATTATCGCCAACCTGATCAAACAATTAAATATTCTGCCTAAAATTGTACTGACCAATATTGAAGAACTTGGGAATACCGGATGCGCAAGTACGGGTATCTGCCTGTCGCAGAACATGACTAAAATACCGACTGATTCGTTGGTCGGTATCACCGTATTTGGCGGTGGTTATTCTGCCGGAGCGGTGCTCGTGAGGTTTTGAATCTATCGAATTAATGGAATCTTCACGGAAATAAATCAGAAAGTTTATTCCACTCTAAAATATTTATATTTGTAGTGAAGTTTAATCTAAACTGATGCTCACCGATATACTTATCACATTTTTGCTGGTATTTCTCAACGGTTTTTTTGTCGCTGCCGAGTTTGCCATGGTTAAAGTAAGGGCATCACAGCTGGAGTTAAAGGTTCAGAGTGGTAATCGTTTGGCTATGATTGCCAAACACATCGTCTCCCGGCTGGATGGATACCTGGCTGCGACCCAGCTTGG
>JBAXRP010000492.1:0-1964 GCA_037131145.1 Bacteroidota bacterium | reverse complement strand
AGCCGAACTTATTGGAAAAAAACGGGAAAATCAGACCGCAAAGACCTTTGTTTACCGGGTTCATGACACACCGAATCCTGAAAAGCTGGAAAATTTTACCCAATTTGTGGAACGGCTTGGCTATAAGATCAAAATCAGTTCAAAAAAATCGCTTGCCGATTCATTTAACAAGTTATTCAACGATATCAAGGGTACCGGCACAGAGACCATGATTGAAACCATTGCCATCCGGACCATGTCAAAAGCCTATTATTCCACCAACAACATCGGCCATTACGGGTTGGCTTTTCAGTATTATTCCCATTTCACTTCGCCCATCCGCAGGTATCCCGACCTGATGGTACACAGGCTGCTGTTCGATTACATGCACCATGCCCCGTCTGTTTCCAAAGAGGTGTATGAACCCATGTGTGAACATGCTTCAGAGATGGAGCGCCGGGCGGTGGATGCCGAGCGGATGTCGGTAAAATACAAACAGGCTGAATACATGCTTGATAAAGTGGGCCAGCAATTTGACGCGTTGATTTCGGGCGTGAGCAAATGGGGGATTTTCGCAGAAATTATCGGAACCAAATGTGAAGGGATGATCCGCCTTCGCGACCTGGAAGATGATTATTATTATCTGGATGAAGAGAATTACCAGATCATCGGGCAGCGGCACGGGAACATATTCAAACTCGGCGCGAAGTTGAGGATCCGGGTAAAACGTATTGACCTGGCCAGGAAGCAGATGGATTATGAGTGGGTTTCCTGACCATTTGTCTGTTAAACAGTACACAATCCTGAAATTTTCAAATCTGGCATGCTCGTCCTGGAAATTCAAAATTCCTGATTTTGTAATAGGAACAGGATTATTGTTTCGCTGTTATTGTATTTCGTCAGGTCAAAAGTTGTTGTGTAAAATATAACAAATTGATATATATATTCTTGTGACGTATATTTGCAGCGTCAACTCACCTGATTTCTTACCCATGAAACAATTGTACAGAATGTTTATCGTGCTGGGATTTATTATGTCTGTTCCAGGGTTTCGCGCTTTCTGCCAGGTAGGAATCAACACCGATGGCATTCAACCGGATTCTTCGGCCATGCTGGATGTTAAAGCAACTGATCGCGGGTTGCTGATCCCACGGATTCCGACTGCTGCGCGTGACCTGATACCCTCACCAGCTACCGGCCTTTTAATATATAATACGACAACGAATCAATTCAACTATTATAATGGCAATTACTGGTGTCAATTTGGAACAACCCTCATTTCTTCAGCCATTGGAACGCTCAGCATTGGTGGTGGCGTTTCGATAAATGTATCACCCGATGCATCCCCTGAAAATTCAGCCATGCTGGATGTAAATAATCCAACCAGGGGAATCCTGGTACCGCGAACAACCCCCAATTTGATCATATCGCCTGCTACGGGATTGATTATTTATAATACAGTTGCCAATTTACTGAGTTATTTTAATGGATCGCAATGGATATCATTATGCGCCATTTCCTCAGGCATTGCCGGCGCTTCAGGCAGCCAGGCCATCGTTGGCGTTGCAAACAAAACAGATAATTCAGCCCCTCACCATTCTGCAATGCTGGATATATGGGCAACAAATAAAGGAGTATTGATCCCCAGGCTTACAGATGTGCAACGAAATGCGATCCTGCCGGTAACAGGACTTGTTATCTACAATACCGCAACAAACAGCATTGAGTATTACAATGGATCGGCCTGGTATCGGTTGATATCCTGTAGTTTCACCTGTGGTTCTTCCATTACCATTAATCACGGAACAGGAGCCGTGGCACCGGTTACAAAAACTGTTACTTATGGCACCGTTACCAATATTCCCGGAGAAACATCAAAATGCTGGATCACCAGCAACCTAGGCGCTGATCACCAGGCGACTGCCGTGAACGATGCCACCGAAGCCTCAGCAGGTTGGTACTGGCAATTCAATCTGAGGCAGGGG
>JBAXRP010000491.1:0-1964 GCA_037131145.1 Bacteroidota bacterium | reverse complement strand
CCCTTTTCAGGATAATAAGCGCAACCCAGCGGGTCGCTCTTACATGATTAGTGTGTCACCGTGATCTTGACCATGCGCATACCTTCGGAGGTAGAAACCTTCACAAAGTAAACGCCCGGGGTGAATGTTGCAACATTGATTCGGGCTGTTTTGGCGTCAACTGTGGCGTTGAAGTAAACAGTCTGACCAACATAGTTCATCACATCTATGCGGTTAATAGTGTAGTTGCTCTTCACATTTACGATTTCAGTCGCCGGATTAGGATAAATCATGATCTGACCATTGGTCAGTTCGTTGATACCAACATGCGGGAAAGTTACTGTAATTGTGTCGGATGATGGAGTACAAAGAATCGAATTATCAACTGAATTCTTATACAATGTGCTTACAAAGTACTTGAAGGTTCCGCTGACAAGCGACGATGGGTAAACATCAACAAACGTTGTAGCGGTAACAGGGCAACCGGGGAGAAGATTGAAAGCTGCTCCGGGCGCGTCGCTGCGGTAAACATTGTATCCGCTGAGAACGCTGCTATCCGACTCATTGTTGATTAATGCAACCTGGTTAGTCATAAGGAAGCTGGGTGAAGGTTTAACGGCAGTGGCAACTTTTGTGCCGGAGTTTACTGCCAGTGTATTCACGTTAACCTTAGTTGGCTGTACCAGTTGGTTACCATCGCCGGCGGGGATTTCGATCCACAGATTCTGCATGAAGTCGCCAACTGCGGAGGCTGCAAAAGCAGAGTAGTTTGGCAGATCGCCAAATACTGAAACGCCATCGGGACCAACATTGTCGGCTGAGAAGTCGGGATATGCATCCGTTGGTGAATTGCTCAAAGGTTCCAACATGATTCCTATCTGTTTTCCACCAACGCCAGGAATACTTCCAAGAGGAATGTTATTTTCCCATTTGTCATCGCCTGTGGTTGTAAGTGGTCCGAGGGTAGCGATTTCTACAAAAGTAGTCCAATCAACAACATGGATCTTATACTGCCATATTCCGGTGGTTCCCCATGATGCATGGTGGAAGTCAATTTTATTCAACGAAGCATCAGGATATGTAGCCAAACTATAAACAACGCCATAAGCGCGGTTGTAAGCCTGGAAGTAAGCGTTATCCGGGGTGCCTGACCATTGGAATAATTTCACGAGCACGGTTGGAACGATAGAAGCACAATCAGGAGCGACCCAGGTAAGGGTAGTTGTAAATTGTGATTGTGAAGCCGCCAGCGTTTTAGCAGGGTTACAGATTCCGTAAGCATGAACATTGTCAACATACCAGTGCAGCATATCGCTTGAGTTTACGCCGCTCGCTACAAAGCGAATACGGAATGCCTTGCCTTTTACAACGTCAATATTAATGTGCTTGGGTACCCAGTTGGTGGAACCATTGTTTGAAACCTCCATTTTCTGGTGCCATGAGCCGCCATAGAAAATGTCAATTGTCAATTTTTCCTTACCGGTGTTGTTGCGATCAATAAGTTTTAAATCGAAATCGAGCCAAATCTTGGCGCATGTCCATGCAGAAGCGTCAATTACTTCGCTGGTCAAAGCCTGGGAGTAATTGGTCAGAGCAGGAGCCCAGTTGAAGTCGGCAGATGGAGCCGGGTTTCCGATTCCTGTATTCATCGTCCAGTGACCAGATGGCGCCCAATTGTTGAATCCAAATGTACCGGCATCCCATGGTTCGTAGAATGGCAGCGGAGCGCCGCAAATCAGGGTTACGCTTTTTTCACCGGCAGTGTTGCCAAGCGATTCGCCAAACTGTCCTGGAAAACCATAAGGAGTAAGGTCATACTTGGCTTTAACTTCATATTTGTATGTGCCAGGGTTAAGACCGTAATCCCACCAGCTAATAGTATCCTTGTGAGGAGTGGTGTGGACAAGAGCGGCATCACGATAGATGTTGTAGCCAATCAATCCAGGAGGATCGCCGCCAACAGGACCGCCGCCGGCGCGAAGTTC
>JBAXRP010000490.1:0-1967 GCA_037131145.1 Bacteroidota bacterium | reverse complement strand
AAAATTTTTCTGACTACGGGCGCATAAGTCCGGGTAGGGGATAAAATCAGTTTCCCGATGTCAATTCCCCGGATTTCGCAAGAATCAGTAAGTTTATTGTTCCCTGCGTAAACCAGGTTGCCGGGAATTCCCGGGTCGAAACTTTCAGGGTAGCATGTTGAATATGATTTGTGCAACATATCATGTCGCGCCGATGTAAGCCCGTTGCTGCCCATTCCACCATTGTAATCCTTTTCGTAGCTGGCTTTCCCCGATGAAGATAGGCCCACTATCACATCGCCTGCCCTGATTTGGCCATTATCAATAACTTCACTGCGCCTCATCCGGCAACTGACTGTCGAATCAACAATGATGGTCCTCACCAGATCGCCAACATCGGCAGTTTCCCCTCCGGTCGACCAAATACCTATTCCCAATTGGCGCATCATGGCAAGGAAAATCTCTGTTCCTTTGATTATTTCCGCAATAACTTCTCCGGGAATCAGGTTTTTATTGCGGCCAATTGTCGAAGACAGCAGTATATTATCCGTAGCGCCCACGCAAAGTATGTCATCGAGGTTCATCACAATGGCATCCTGGGCAATGCCCCGCCACACCGAAATATCCCCGGTTTCTTTCCAATACATATAAGCCAGTGATGATTTTGTCCCAGCTCCGTCAGCGTGCATAATATTGCACCAGGCATTATCATTGCCCAATAAATCAGGAACAATTTTGCAGAATGTTTTAGGGAACAACCCTTTGTCAATATCTTTTATGGCATTGTGAACATCTTCCTTGGAAGAGGAAACGCCGCGCTGTTCATACCTGGTAGGGGTGGTCATTCGAAGATTATCTCGCTGGTTGCATCGTCAATGCTGTACTTGCCAAATTTTTTAAGAAGGCTGTCACCGAATTGCAACGTTTGGGTTTTTTTGTTTACCGTAGCTTTAATATCTTTTACACTATTTTTACCGATCCTGATTTCTTTGAGGGTAAGGACAGCTTTGTCTGCAACAGTTCCATCCCCAAGAATTTTTGTGGGGTCACCATCAAAACTTGTTTTATCGATTACACCTTCTTTAAGTAATTTAAGGGTTACGACCGGTGAAATAAAGACCTCTTTTTCCTTGGGATCAAAGATAAAATCAGTGGTGATGCCATTTATATAGCTGATTGCCTGCCGCAGCCCATCTTTGGTTTTCGTAAATGGAACATTGTTTTCTTCAGGTTTTACCACCATTTCAATTTTTGTCGGCGGAATGTTTTTCGTGATTTTTGATTTTGGCACATAATCATTTCTTATAATCGAAAATTCACTGCGCCTGTTTAGCTGAAATGCGGCTTCCTTCACATTGGTGCCGGCCAAAAGGTTGATCACCGAGTCGTTTAACACCGTTCCGGCCTTGAATGTGTATCCTTCCCTGGTCACATCCTTATTGAGGGTCCTGGGAACCCTTTCACCATAACCCCTCGCTATAAGGCGTTCGGGATCAATTCCTCTAGAAATAAGGTAATCCACCACACTTTGCGCGCGTTTTTGGGATAGGATGTCATTCCGTTCATCGCTGTCGCGCGAGTCGGTGTGCGATGCAAGTTCGATCACAATGTTTTCGTTTGCATCCAGGGTTTCTATCAGGCCTTGCAGCGAATCACGGTATTGAGGTTTGAGATCCCATTTTGCCAGGTCGTAAAGAATATCCGGGAGCACGACTGGTTTGCGGGGGATCGGTCGCAACACAAAGTTTCGGATCAAATCTTTGCTCCTTTCGATCCCAACAGTGGTTTCCCGGCCTTTTTCGTTGAAATAATCCTTTTTGGTCACAAAAATATCATAGGTCGTATTAATCGAAATCTGCATTTTATTGAATCCATAATGACCCTTTTCATCAGTTTTATCTTCAAGAGCCCTGCCGTTGGTTCCTACAATACGCACCGATGCTCCTGCAACAGGTTGAAGTGTCCGGTCATCGGTCACATTGCCTTCG
>JBAXRP010000489.1:0-1972 GCA_037131145.1 Bacteroidota bacterium | reverse complement strand
GTCCAGCGTGATGCTTCCGTCGACCGTTGAAAGTAATGAGCCACTGTTAAAAACAATACCCTTTTCAGTGATGATACTGATGGCACCGGAACCGGTAAAACTGCTGGTTCCGCTTAAAACAACCTGTCCTGGTAAGTTGATTAGCAAAATATTGATGTCATCTGTATAAGTATTGGCGCCGCTATTTCCAAACGTTACCGTGTTGCCCGAAGGCGAGGAGGCGCTGTTGATGATACTGAAAGTACTGTAAGTGCTCAGACCCGTTGCGTTAACCGTGAGCACTGGCCCCGAGACGCTTACGCCTGCCGGCCAGGGACTTCCCGTCCAGTTTCCTGTCGTGAGGGTGAAAGTGTATTCCGTCCCTGTACTCACTATGGTTACGGCATCGTTTGCAGTGTTCAGGTTGATCGTAAGAATGGCACCTGATGCCGAAACAGTGGCACCATGAATGGGGGTTGAAATTATACCGGCCATTATTAAAAAGATGGCCGGTATAAATTTGAAGATCATTTTTGGACTCCGGAACGATTGCGAAATTGTGATTGTGAGGCCTTCAGTGCTCATAAGTAAGGTTAGTATTGAGTAGTTTAGTTTAAAGAAGTTGAATAATTTCAAGGCTGAGATGATTATTTGCGCAAATATCCAGTCGCGGCATTCAAAAAACACATGGCTTCATACTCTTTCGGGTCCAGGTTCGGGTCCTTCCAGGCACTCCAAATCACGGTTACCATGTTTTCTTTCTGGTTCACATGAATGTATTGCCCAAAGATGCCGATCGCGCTGAAAGTTCCTTGCAGGTTGGTAAATTTTTCTTTCGAGGCTTTTATCGCGTCAGCACCCCAAACGGTTGTATTGTCAAGTGCGTCCCAGGCGCCCCACGGCGTTTGGTCCATGCACCACCAGTTATAACTATAACCAAATGGGTAATAATATGTATATTCCGGGGTATTCATAGCGGAATAGAGCTTTCCGTAAGCAAGTTGCGGGGAGTTGACCGGGGGCTGGGAAATTTGAGATACCCACCCGGAAGGCAGTAATGAATCACCTTTTACAACCCCATTGTGGAGGATAAACATGCCGAACCGGCCATAGTCGCGGAGGGTCATACTCAAGTTACCACCGGCGAATTCATGGCCGTCTGGTGATTCGAGCAGCCAGTAACCGTCTGCTTCCATTCCCATGTTTGCCCATAATTTTCGCGATAGGTAGGCTGACATGGATTCCCCTTTCAGCGCTGCCGTCAGTACTTCCCCCTCCAGGCAGGTCTCTCCGGTGCTGTAAAGGAACTTCTTTCCAGGGGTGGCGGCACGGGGCAGTTTTGCCATAACGTCAATCATACCACCCTTCTTGCCCTCCAGGGGACACTGGAACAATGCAGTTAAAGATGACGAAGAGTCTCGATAATCTTCGTTCCATTTTACTCCGGATGACATGGTCATGAGTTGTCCTACCGTAACAGCTTCATACGATGTTCCGCGCATCTGGGGCAAATAATATGTCACCTTGTCGTCGAGACTTTTTATTTTTCCATCCTTCACCGCCATACCTATTAATGTGGAGGTGAATGATTTTGCAACAGAGAAGGAGGTCCATCTTGACGAATCATTGTTCCCAAGTGCGTAGCGCTCAAGAACTATTTTTCCATCCTTTATGATCAAAAGTCCAGAAACTCTGTTCCTTTTTACAAAATCGTCAATATCATAGGTATTCACACCATCAGGAGAGTATTTCACCGAAGTGAGCGGCTGATCTGATTTGGGCATCGGAAAGACGCTTTGGCCTCGTTTGAATGTCCTGGTGTTGAATAGTTTGTCTATGTTTCGATAGGCTTCGGGCTGTTGTTCGGGTGTTAAAAATAAAAAGCTTTTGGCATCGTCGAATTTTTCTTTGTTATCAGGATTGCCATTTTTACAAGAAGTTGTATAAATCAATAACGCTGATAAGATGATAATGGAGGATATCAGGATTGTAG
>JBAXRP010000488.1:0-1985 GCA_037131145.1 Bacteroidota bacterium | reverse complement strand
AATGAAGCAAAAGTGTTGACACCCTCAATAATGCGCGTCTCAGGATCAATAATCACAATGCCAACCGCAACATTTTCTAACAGCGAACGTTGAAGACTTTCACTCTCTTTCAGTTTATTTTCCATTAGTATGCGCTCGGTGACGTCCCTGAGAATGCCAACGGAATGCCAGCTATCGTTTATTTTAAAAGAAGAAAGCGACAACTGAACGGCGATTTCTCTGCCATCTTTTCGAAGCGCCATAAGGTCTAATGTTTTCCCAATAGCGGCGCCCTGTCCTGTTTGCTGAAATTCGGGAAAGGCGTTGTTGTGTGTTTCGCGAAAATGCCTGGGTACGATAAAATTATGCAGTATCTGACCGATGGCTTCGTCGCTGGTGTAACCAAAAATACGCTCGGCGGCAAAATTCCAATAGGAAACCCGCCCTTCCGGATCCATCATTAAAATGGCGTCCTGAGCAGTGCTCGTAAGCGACATCATTCGAAATTCGCTCTGCCGCAGCGCTTCTTCGGCTTGTCTGCGCTCATCAATCAATTTTATCAGAGAGTTGAACAGATAACTACTGTCGGAAGAGGCTGCCTCACTTTCTGGAAGGTCGTTTTGATCAGAAGGGTTAAGCGCGAAAATGGCTTCCTTTATCTTATTGATTGTCACTTTTTGCGTTTCCGCGTCATGCTTGTGCTTTTGAAAAGCATCCCTGAGTTCCTGTGAACTAATTTCAATTGAACTCTGAAGCAGTTGAGCGTCATCTTCAAAATTTGTATAGGTTTTGTGAATATCCTGAATAATACCTTTTAGTTCATCGGGCAGTTTGTCAATACCGCCAAAGTGTCGTTTAATCTGGCGTATTAAAAGTTTGTTCAGATTTTTGTTCATCATGTCCATGGTTTACATCTCATTAAATACCGTCACCAAACTATTGATCATTTTTCATGGGTAACGTAAAAAAGAAGGTACTTCCCTTCCCCACTTCGCTTTCCGCAAATATCTTTCCTCCATGTTTTTCGATGAAATCTTTGCAGATTATAAGTCCTAATCCTGTCGTGGGTTCGCCTTCGGTGCCTTTTCTATTTGTTTGAAGGTCGAGCCGGAATAAATTATCAACCATTGCCTGACTCATTCCAATACCAGAATCCTTAATTGAAAATAAAATATTTTTATCATCGGTGGCTTTTGAGGATAGCCATATTTTTCCTCCTTTGGGAGTAAATTTCACAGCATTGGAAACAAGGTTCCTGATTACTGTTTGCAATATGTTCCTATCTGTAAAAACCATTAAATCATCCGGAATATTGCATGTTATATCAATTCCCTTGATTTTAGCGAGTTCCAGCGCTATTGCTATACTTTCATTTACCATTGGAAGCAATTGAACTAAATCCGGATTGAACGGAATTAATCCTTGTTGAATCCTTGCCCATTCCAGCAGGTTTTCGAGTAAGCGGAAAAGCTTGGTGGCTGAGTTTCTCAAACTCACTGCAATCCTATGTGTCTCGTCGAATGTCATACCGGGCAAATCTTCAACCAGTATCTGAGACAGCCCTAAAATTCCATTAAAAGGGCTTCGCAGGTCGTGGGCTATGATGGAAAAGAATTTGTCTTTTTCGTCATTTATCTTTTGCAGCTTATGCCGGCTATCGCGCAAAGCCTCCTCTAATCGTTTTTGCGCCGTAATATCCCAATTTGTGCCAATAGTGTGAAATGGCTTGCCAGACTCGTCGCGCTCAACAATAGCACGCGCTCTGATATTATGAATAGTTCCATTGGGCCAAACCACTCTGAACTCAGTATCGAATTCTTTTTCGCCGCGTATCGCCATCTGGAGTTCAGCGTCGCACTGCGCCACATCGTCAGGATGAATACCTGCCAGCCAGGCTTCGCTTGATCCGCCAAAATTCTCCTTTGCAGCGCCGTAGAGTACAAACATTTGATCGTCCCAAAACAGGATATTATTGACAATATCCAGGTCCCACACACCAACGCCGC
>JBAXRP010000487.1:0-2010 GCA_037131145.1 Bacteroidota bacterium | reverse complement strand
TTAGTTATTACAAAATTACTTCAATTTTGAGCCCACTCCGAAAAGTGGTTATCAAAAATAAAAATTTGGCTACGAGTCCGGTATATCAGCAACTTGAATTGCCACTACCTTAAGATAGTGGCAATTGATAACCAGATAGTTACTGGACTTTAGTCCAAATTGCTTCCATTTCGGATCAGGCTCTTCATTTAAATTGTTGGATCGACTTGGGTTGGAATTTGATCTTTCCAAATGTAATACATTCCATCTTCTTTGAGTAGTAAAACCAATGTTTTTCTCAAATCAAATAATATTTCTTTCTTATAATTGGGGAGTATTATACTATTCCCAATGCCATATACCATCATTGAATCACACTTACATTAACAAAATTCAAAGGTTTATCGTCAGTTTCCTGAATTATAAACTACTTTTACATAATATACTTTTTTGAGTCAGGGGTTAAAAATAATAAAATCCTTTTCCAAATTGCCAAAGTGTTACTAAACTCTTTGGCGGTTATATTTTCGACAATGCCTTACCCCGGTCAGCAAAACTAAATATTGAACTATGAAAGTTGAACCATACTATGCCGCCAGCCATATTTCCAACATTCTGATCGTTGATGATATTGGCGGCAATCTCAAATTGCTTGATGATATACTAAAACCAGAAGGGTATAAAACGCGACTTGTTCCCGGCGGAGAACTGGCAATAAAGGCGGCTGAAATAGAAAAGCCCGATCTGATCCTGCTCGATATCATGATGCCGGGAATGGATGGATTTGAAGTTTGCCGCCGGTTAAAAGCAAACCCCGGTCTGGCAGATGTACCGGTTATTTTTATCAGCGCGCTGGGCGACACGGATAGTATCGTAAAAGCTTTCACTACTGGCGGAGTTGATTTTATCAATAAACCTTTTCAGGCAGAGGAGGTAAAAGCCCGTGTTTACACGCATCTTAAATTGCACCGGCAAAGCATTGAACTTCAGGAACTAAATGCCACACTTGAGTTAAAAGTTGAAGAGCGAACGCAGGAGCTCAGGGAAGTCAATAGAATTCTTCAAAAAAACATCCTGGATATTAAAAGGGCTGAGGAAGAGATCATTCGATCAAGAGACCAGGCAATGAAGGCAAATCGCGCGAAAAGCGAATTCCTCTCCCGCATAAGCCATGAGCTGAGGACCCCAATGAATGCAATACTTGGCTTCGCTCAGTTGATGGATATGGGAGAACTCAACCCTCTGCTTAAAAAAGGAGTCGGTCACATTTTAACCAGGTCGTCCCCTCGATGTCTAACTATATAGATGTTAGCAAATGTCCCAGTTCGTCATGAATCTCACGGGAGATATTGGCGTTTAATTCTTTTCATCGGTAATTTTTTCCTTCTGATTTTGTCGAACTGATACAGTGCATTTGCAACAGCCGCCGCTGTTGGAACCAGTCCGATTTCGCCAATTCCCTTAGCTCCATAAGGTCCAACCGGGTCTGCCTCTTCAATGCCGATAACGATAATTTCAGGGGTTTGAGAAGCCGTTAATACGCCGCAATCACGAAGATTCGCGCTCGCAAGTCTGCTTTTTTCCATCGGTAAATCTTCTGTCAGCGCGTAACCAAGTCCCATATGAACAGCTCCCTGAATCTGTCCCTCAAAAAGCATGGGGTTCATAATCTTCCCGGCGTCGTGCGCCGCGTAAACTTTTTCTATTTCACCCTCGTCGTTCAGAATGACAAGTTGAGCGGCATAACCATAAGAATAATGTGTGACAATTTTTTCGACGTCGGCGCCAGGTTTGGTAGTCCAGTCGCAATAATACTTTCCTGTATAGGTTTTTCCTGCCAACTGAAGAAGGGCAAGACTTAGTTGTTTTTCTTCAATATCGCTACGATCTTGAATATATTGACCGAGGTCGTTACGGATTGCCATTGAAGCGTCAATTATAGCATTTCCCAGCAAAGCTGTAGCCCGTGATGACGTTGTCATTCCGGTAGGTAGCCCGGAATTGGTGTCAACAATCACATCAATAATTGAA
>JBAXRP010000486.1:0-2017 GCA_037131145.1 Bacteroidota bacterium | reverse complement strand
AACCTTGAACCTTGAACCTTGAACCTTGAACCTTGAACCTTGAACCTTGAACCTGCAACCTTGAACCTGCATCCAATTCCTATGATTTTTACCGATACACACACACATATTTATTCAGAGGAATTTGACGTCGATCGTGATACAATGATGAAACGCGCCCTTGAGGAAAATGTATCAACTATCTTTTTGCCTGCTATTGATTCAGCATATCACCAAAAAATGCTTCACGCGGTAGCTCAATTTCCACAAACCTGTATTCCTATGATGGGATTACATCCGACTTCGGTGAAAAGCGATTATGCAAGAGAATTGAAGATTGTCGAAAATTATTTGTCTGATGAATCCCAACGATTTTATGCCATCGGCGAAATCGGAATTGATCTTTATTGGGATAAGACTTACGCATCCGAGCAGGAAGAAGCCTTCAATCTTCAGCTCGAAATGGCAGCCCGTTATGACCTTCCGGTAATCATTCATACACGCAATTCAATGGACGTTGTATTTGATATTCTTGAAAAACGGCATGATCTGCTGCCTGGGGGAATTTTCCATTGCTTCGGCGGGAATATCAAACAAGCCACCCGCGCTATCAATCTCGGATTTCTTCTGGGCATTGGCGGAGTGATAACTTACAAAAATTCGGGTTTGCAACAGGTTGTGGAAAATGTTGGACTGGAAAATCTGGTTCTTGAAACCGATGCGCCTTGGCTTACGCCGGTTCCCTATCGCGGGAGCCGGAATGAACCTTCCTATATCCCGATTATCGCCTTAAAAATTGCAGAAATAAAAAATGTAACAATACAAGAAGTCGCTGAAACAACCACCGCTAACGCAATGAGTTTGTTCAGGCTTGGTTGACAAAATAGCTGTCAGATATTTTAAACTTTGAACTAAATTTATGATTGGACAAACAAACATTCTCGTAATTTACACCGGCGGCACCATCGGCATGGTTCAAGACCCGAAAACCATGACCCTGCGACCTCTGACTTTTGATATTTTATATAAATATCTGCCGGTTCTCGAAAATTTTAATTGTACTATTGACTTTTTCACTTTCGAACCATTGCTCGATTCATCGAACATGAATCCTGATTTCTGGATTCACCTCGCCAGTGTTATTGAGGAAAAGTATGAAGATTACGATGGATTTGTGGTTCTTCATGGCAGCGATACCATGGCTTATACGGCGTCAGCATTGAGTTACATGCTCGAAAACCTTAACAAACCGGTCATATTTACCGGGTCGCAGCTTCCTATCGGGATGGTTAGAACCGACGGCAGGGAAAATTTCATCAACTCCATTGAAATTGCGGCGGCAAAAGAGATTGACACGCCTGTGGTTCCTGAGGTGGCGATTCTTTTTGAAAACAAACTTTACCGGGGAAACCGCACCAGCAAACTCAATGCTGAACACTTCGGCGCTTTCGTTTCAGGAAACTATCCTTTACTGGCGGAAGTTGGCGTTCACATTAAATATCATCACAACTCTATCCTGAAGCCAAACTTTAAGAAACTCCGGGTTCACAAAGAACTCGATCCAAATATTGCCATTCTGAAACTTTTTCCGGGCATCTCTCCCTCGTCGGTGGAAGCCATTTTGAATACGAATGGTTTAAAGGCTGTAATCCTTGAAACATTTGGCGCCGGTAATGCGCCAACCGCAGAATGGTTCCTCAATGATCTTAAAAAGACTACCGACCGCGGAATTATTGTGCTCAATGTTACCCAATGCAAAGGCGGATCGGTGGACATGGGTAAATACGAGACCAGCGCGGGACTTAGCAAACTTGGCGTTATCGGAGGATTCGATATTACCACCGAATCGGCTGTAACTAAACTGATGTACCTGCTTGGCTGCGGTTATTCATCGGAAAGTGTCAAACAACTTCTTCAAACTTCCCTCCGCGGCGAGATGACTGTTTGACCGTATAGTTTTTTTTCTACCTTTGCATTAACAAAAAGAATTAAGAATTAAGTGTTAAGGTCAGCGAGTATTATTTTTCTTAACACTTAA
>JBAXRP010000485.1:0-2023 GCA_037131145.1 Bacteroidota bacterium | reverse complement strand
AGCCACAATCAAAGAGACCTTCGTTGACTGATTGCTTATACTGCGGATGACTTTTCCCTAAGCCTCTGCAATCGTTTCTTCCGCTTAAATATTGTTGTATAGGTAAGTCCGGAGATGATAACCATAAGGCTTAAGGTAAACCAGACCCATCCCGGAAAGTTAAACAATGAACTTCTTTTAACAATGCTCAGGACAACAGACAGTGTCATGAGGCTGGCCCATACTATTGTCATCTGCCTGCAGCCATGAATCAGGCCCGGGTCATTCCATTCTTCCTTTGGCCGGCCCCTGCGCGCATATTGAAGTACAAACGGCTTGCCCATAAGCAGAGTGAGCCACATCACTCCGGCAAGGGCCGAATTCGACAAGAGATCCATTTCCCTGGCCACCCACACAATCTGGAACAGGTTCACGGTAATCACACAGAAACCAAAAAAAACCAGGGTTCCCCAGGCGAGGATGAATCCTGCCCTCAATTCTCTGAATCCAATAGAAACACAGGCAACAAGACTTATGATTATGGCCCTTTCGAGGCTTGAAAGTGAACTGCCCGACAGGAAAAGGAACAGCAGCCAGGGTAAAAAACCCAGTACCAATCCGCCCAGTTCTTTGAGATCGGGAAGTAAGCCCTTATCTGATTTCATGGTGGTATTTCAAGTATGGTTTAGTCCCTGCAAGTTACGCTTTTTCGTTCAAACGGCTTTTGTCCTTTCACAAAACAGAACTGCGTATAATTACTATATTTACACTGGCAAAATCAAAATTATCCATGAAAAAAAACGTCAATAATATATCATTGATCAACCTTTTGCTGCTTCTCCCGGTCCTGGTACTATTACCATCGAAATCCTTCCCTCAGGATACTGCCATGGCTGCCCGATTTAACTTAAGCTTTGAAAAATTGCGGAATGGCAAACCACTTTTCTGGGAAGACCTGGGAAGCAATACATATCGCCTTGCAATTGACTCCTCCGAAACTCATAATGGCCGGTATTCGGCTGTTATCGAATATGAAGGTGATGCCCCTCAGTTCAGGGCCTGGTCATTCACCCTGCCTGGAAATTATCCAGGAAAAACGATAACACTCAGCGGATATGTTAAAACCGACAATGTACGGGATGGATTTGCCGGGCTGTGGATACGTATCGATCCGATGATCGGGTTCGACAATATGCAGGAAAGAGGGATAACAGGAAGCACCGGCTGGACAAAATATGAATTAAGCCTTAATATGAATCCGGGGAAGACAAAGCAGATCGTTGTGGGCGGATTGCTTGCCGGCAAAGGCAAAATGTGGCTTGACGATTTGCAGATCACAATTGACGGTGAAGACATCATCAATCTGAAACCGATTCCTGCAAAGATCTACCCTGCAGAAAAGGATACTGCTTTTAACAAAGGATCAAACCTGGCTGAAATTCAGCTGACTCCAATGAAAGCAGAGAATCTCCGGGTTCTTGGACTGGTATGGGGTTTTCTGAAGTATTACCATCCCTCGGTAGCTGAAGGTAATTATAACTGGGATTACGAACTTTTCAGGATACTACCTGGAATCATTGCATCCGAAAATCACGCTCAAAGAGACAGGCTGCTCTGCGATTGGATCACCACACTCGGACCCCTGAGTGAGGAGGAAAAAGATTTATGGCGAAAAATTCCTGGTATGAAACCGGGACTAATGGATGAAAGGGAGTTATCAGTAGCCCTAGCAAAGAGGAGCTATAATGGATAATTTGATGACCCGCCGGCCTGAAGAATCTTGATCTACGTTTTCCACCTTTTTGCTTATAGAGCACCTTGTTCTTGGGATATTTCTGTGAGATCACTGGGACCACGAACGCCCCGTTCTCTGAAGAATTTTGAATTGGTCTTATAAACCTCATCTCATCGCACAATAAATACAGCAGGAACCAAAGTGTACTGATTGAGGATTTTCTACTCTTGCAGCATAGATCTGAGGGTTAGGGGATATCGACCTTTCCCCCTACTTATTCTTTACTTCAAATTCAAAAGTACCGGCAGC
>JBAXRP010000484.1:0-2023 GCA_037131145.1 Bacteroidota bacterium | reverse complement strand
CACCCATTGCCTTGTTTATATGACCCCGCGAGTGTAACGCCCCAACCGTGTTTAAGTTTTCCTGTTGTAACGCCAATAGACGTCCTTAAATAACCATCGCTCCCGACTTCCTGTTTGGCGGAAGCTCCAAAATTCGCATCAATCCCCTTTGTAAAAATATTCATGGTTCCTCCCACTGAAGGTAAAGCAAGTTTGGAGACTCCGAGTCCGCGTTGAATCTGAAAACTTCGTTGTACCGCATCCAATCCAAACCAGTTCGACCAGTAAACCCAGCCGTTTTCCATATCATTTACAGGGATACCATCAATCATTACGGCAAGGTTTCTCTGACTAAACCCACGGATGTTGATACGGGCGTCGCCATCGCCTCCTCCCTTCTGGGTGGCATAAACACCGGGAGTCTTGTTGAGAATCATCGGAATATCCCGTCCGGCAAGTTCTTCCTGAATCTGTATTGGTCTTACGGTTGAAAATGCCACCGGCGTTTCCCGTGTCTTAGCGATATCGCCAACAACTTCAACTTCCGTTAAAGTTGGGGTTTTTAAGGTAAAATTTTGAGTCAAATCCGATTGAGTTACGGTAACATCAATTTCCTGACCAAGATAACCGACATATGAAACTTTTATATGATAAGTTCCCGGATCAACCTTAATAAAATACTTTCCATCCATATCCGTTACCACGCCTTTGCCTTCGCTGAGGAGAATGGTGGCGCCAATAAGGGTTTCACCAGAACCGGCGTCGGTGACAATACCGCGAATATTAAATTTCTGTGCGAAAACAACTACAGGCAGGAATATTACGAAAAATAAAAATGTAAAACGCTGAGTCATATTTGTGGAAAATTAATTTTTTAATACAATTAAGGGGCAATCTGTTTAGGTTGCCCCTTTTAAAAATGTTGTCAAAACTTCAAACTCCCTATTGAATAATGATCTTTTTGATAAGAGTCTGGTTCTCGGCATTGCCAATCCTGACGAGATAAATGCCCTGCGGAAGATTTCCCAGTTGCACCAAGATCTCCTTTGGGCGGTTAACATAATTCCGCGTCAAAATAGTCTGACCAATAATTGAAACAACTTCGACCGATCTGACAGGTGTGGCGGAAATAATCGAAAATTGAAAATTTGTGACCGGGTTGGGTTGAATAACAACGTTATTGGAATTTTGTATTTCACTTACAACCGAAGATGTTTTACAATCACAATAATGGGTTCCTAAGCTATCGAAGAAGTTTGCAGGCATAGAATCATATTCGGCCAATGCATAAAAACTGTTCGGGTAAATGCCGGTGCTTTCATTTCCATATTTGCTCATGGCAATCCTGTCGATACCATACTTGATAGTATGTTTTCGAATCAGCGTCTGGTCTTTGGTCAGATATGCTCCGGTTCCACGCCAGTAAGGTTTGGTATCAGTCCAGGCGCCGGTAGTTCCGCCTTGCCAGTCGAGCGGACGTACTCCAATTTCACCAAAAATATCAATATCTTTCCAGGTTCCGTTAGTTTGTTTTTTCTGGATAGAGATAGCATCGTCGCCATTCCAGAAAACACAGTTACCACCCGGAGTTGTTCCACCATAATCATAAGGTGCAAGCCAGGTTCCCTTTTTACGCAATTCAGGCCATACCATTGTATCCTGACCAGGTTTCATGGTATCCTGGATAATTACCATCACTTCAAAGGCTCCAATGCTTGTTGTAAGCGGTAATGTGTAAAGTGGATCCTGATCGGATGTTGTTTTTCCGTTATCCCACCTGATAAGACGGTAATTTCCATCAAGAACGATAGTAGCATTGGTAGGGTTGTAAATTTCAAGCGCCTTATTGTTGTACCAGCCTTCAACGTATTCAGAAATTATGAGGTCAGAACAATTGACCTGGGCAGACACAGCGGTTGCCGTAATCAATCCGAGAATAAAAAGTAACAGTTTTTTCATATACAATATTTTTTAAGGGTTAAGATTTCGAATAATTACACAAAAGTACGAAAAGTGAATGTAATGAGAGCCGCTTACTTACTAA
>JBAXRP010000483.1:0-2036 GCA_037131145.1 Bacteroidota bacterium | reverse complement strand
ACCCTTCCATGTCAATACCCCCCTGGGCACTACAAATCGAAAGTAAATCTGTCCGGCTATTGATAATCAATAATATAAAAATATACCACCAGATAAAACACACGTAAGCCCTAAAAAATCCCTTGGTTTTTTCCGATTTTTAGGAAATTTTAACAACTGAGAGAGGGCGAGCTGCAAAATGGGTTAACAAAAAAGATGAATTTCTGATGGTGATACCACAGGTATGAAAATCGAGGATGCCCGCGGTCATGGCAATTGAAGCGTCGTGGCTATATGGCCAGTCGCTCACGCTGCCATACACATTTACGGTACCTCCATAAATGTGCAATTCCCCGTTCAGGTCAACCCATTGATAGGTACCCGAATTTGTAAGGTTGATGGTCCCGCCGGCATGGTTATAAAAAGCTCCTGAGATTCCATCGTCCAACAGGTCATTGGCAGTAAACGATCCGGAAAGAACATTTACGGCGCCGGCTGTCCAATCGTAAGCCGCACACACCACATTTACGCCATCTACCATGAAGTAGCTTCCCGGGGCTTTATTTATTTCCAGAATGTTGAACGTTTCACTGGAACAATACTGGTTTTCCCCTCCGTTGAATACGACTTTTCCCGCCAGTGGAACAAATCCGGCAGAACCAATATAATTATTCCAGTTGCCGGCAATATTCAATACTCCGGCAGAATTGGTCATCCCAAGCGTGCCGTTTATGTTAACATTACCGGTTACCGTCAGGGTTTTCTCCAAAACATGCAGATTCCCCTCCAATTGTAAAGTCAGGTCTTTGCAGGTGCCATCATAATTGATTACGTAGGCAGGCTGATGACCCATGCTGGTAATCACGACATCTTCGGTGGCTGTGGGGACATGTGCCAGCGACCAGTTGCCGGGATTATACCAAAAATTATCCAAAGCGCCAGTCCAATCATTCGTCAATGCTGAGGTAACATTGATGGTGTAATCCTCCACTTCCCCATACGATGTTGATCCGCAGGGATCAATGGCCCCGGAATAGGTTATTCTGACTCTCATGATCTTTGAACCAAAGGAGGTTCCTGGCGGCGGAGCTATGGAGGAAGTGTAAGGTCCAATTCCGGGAGTTCCTGTAACTGAAATGGTTTCATTGGCATCCGAAAAATCGCCATCATTGTTCCAATCCACCCAGATGCCGCATTGATCATCTGGGTAAGAGGTGCTTCCATTTGTCACCATTATTGCTGCAGGAGCATTTGCCGGAATATTTGTGGAAAAACCTGTATAGTCGGAGTATCCGCCACAACCTGAACTGTTATTGATTGTACCTATATACACATTGGAAATATGTTCATCACATCCTCCGGATGCCGTACATTCTGCAAGGACGTTGATGGTGTAATCTTCAGTTTCGCCCCAGGAATTGATGCCGCAAGCTTGTGGCGCTTCATTCCATGCCAAACGCACGCGCATGTTGGTATAACCTGTAACCGCCGTAACCGGGGGGAAAATATTGAGATAATAATTTGGACCGGAGCCTGAACCAAGAATATATTCTTCGTCAGCATCAGAAAAATCGCCATCATGGTTCCAGTCAATCCAGACTTTGCCCTGGTCGCCATCAAAACCATTTATCGTTACAGCCAGCGAATCCCATTTACCCTTCACAATTTGTGCCACCATGCCGGTAAAATTTCCATATCCTCCGGGAGATCTTCCTGAAGTATTGTTGATGGAACCCATAAAAACGTGGCTGATATATTCATATTGAAAAAAATTTGTTGAACGGGCTTTGCAATAAGTGTAGCCAGGCGGCGGCGCCATGCCATTGATGATCAGTGCATAGGGCTGTGAACCTCCGGAAAGCGTGCCGCTGTGAGAAACCCTGATGGTATAAAACCCTGCAGCAGGATTTTTCATATTTACGGTTTCAACATTGTCCCTGAAGTTGTTTCCTTTGATCGCATTTGCTGAGGGTGTTGCCGGATTTAAAACCCAGGGCAAATGTGCAGCCGAACCGATCACCCTGACATCCAAATCATTTAACAGCATCAGGTTTGCC
>JBAXRP010000482.1:0-2037 GCA_037131145.1 Bacteroidota bacterium | reverse complement strand
GCAACAGAATCCCGAAGGGATGACATGATTATAGATTGAAAAGATTGGCGTTGCACCAGAATCCCGAAGGGATGACATGATTATATAAAGAGATTTGATGAGCCTTATTAACGATCAACTTGTTTAAAGCAGATAAGCAGATTACTGGATTCCAAGTTTTTTCCTGATTTCCTTTGGGATAGCGTTTTTATTCACCATTATGTCCATCGTTTTGAGGCGGAGATAGGCGTCGGAAGCGTAGAAATACCCTTTGTAAGGACTTCCATCGGTTCCCCAGGAATTTTTAATAAGGTAGTATCTGTTTCCATTTTGATCTTTCGCAATACCAGTCAGATGCATACCATGATCGTCGGTGGTTTGGTAATTGTCGAATTCCAACTGGCGCATTTCCTGAGTAATTTTCTTTTCAGGCATTGGCTTGTCAAATTTTAAAAGCAGCTTATCTTTTTCTGAATCCGTCATTTTTTCCCATTTATCACGTTCCATACCGGCTATTTCAGGCGCATTCCTGTCGGGAACAACAGCGACTCCGGTTTTCCATGAAAATCCTTTTTCGCTGACATCTGCGCCCCAAACTACTGTATATCCTGTGTTTATTGAGTTTTCAATAACCTGCATCATTTCATCAATTGGCAGGTTATAAACCTCGCCCATTTCCCAGTTGTCGGGAATTTCGATGATGAATTTTGAATAGAACGGGTGATGGGTGTAGGAAGTTATTTCAACATAATCATCGGGATTCAAACCCATCATATCGGCAAAAGATTTTGAAGTATATTCGGTTCCTTTATAATTAAACTTTTCAGGAACTTTTCCAAGGTAGGCGTCGAGCAAACCATTAAATCCCTGATGCCACACAGGCGTGAGCTTTTTATTGGAGTTTTTGAGAACGGCGTCAACATTGGCGCTGAGAACGGCGTCCATTTCTCCATGAACCGGATTTACTTCGCCAATAGTCATTCCTGAATAAGATTCCTCTGGTACCATTCCGTATTTTTTAAGAACGCTGGTAACGTCATGCGCAGCGCCACCGCCGCCGAAATTATGTTTACCGTTCCAGCGGATATACAACACAGCCTTATCGGAATAGCAGTTGCGAACGCAGAACATTTCCGAAAGGTTGAAAGTATCCTTTCCGGTTCGCAGAAGTTCTGATTCGAGAAACGAAATGGCTGAATAGCTCCAGCAGGTTCCCGACCTGTTTTGATTTTTTACCGAAGTGGCAGGCAGTTGTTTTACGATAGAAAAATGGTATCCTGAGTCGGATTTCTGTTCTTTTTCCTGAGCGAATGAACTTGTAGCCGCCAACAGCAAAATAACTGTGAGCATAATAGAGAAAAAATTACGCATAATGTTGGTTGTTTAAGATTTACTATGAGATTTGAACCTGATTTTTCTGCAAAGCGCCAAAAGTAATCAGTTTCACCTTTGCCAGCAAGGAATTTCTTTAACCATAAGTGTTTTGACGATAAACTTACAGGAATCCCTGTTTATTCGTACTTTTGCTCCCTAAACAAAAAAATCATGAAAAACAACATGGGAATTGCCGATAAAATCGTCAGAATAATAGTTGCTATTATATTTGCAGCGTTATATTTTACTGATACGGTTCCCGGAATATTGGGTATTATTTTGTTGGTATTAGGCGTAGTATTTGTCCTTACAAGTCTTATCGGTTTCTGCCCGCTATATCTGCCATTCGGCATAAATACCGGCGCTAAAAAGAAGTGACGAAAGTTCACAAAGCCGGATAATCAATCCTCCATAACGCCAACCCCCTGGCAGGCGCCGAATCCCCGGCGTTTGATCGGTTTTTACTTTCAATGATCTCTTCCAGGTCATTTAAGGTGATTCTGCCTTTGCCCAGTTCAAGCAAAGTTCCAACTATTGCCCTCACCATATTTCTTAGAAAACGATCTGCAGTGATGGTGAAAACAAGTTCCCTTCCCTCTTCTTCCCAATAGGCATGAGTGATCCGGCAGATGTTGGTCTCCCTGACCTCCCTCACCCCGGGCGAGTCGGTCGTGACCTCGACGA
>JBAXRP010000481.1:0-2062 GCA_037131145.1 Bacteroidota bacterium | reverse complement strand
CAGGGTTTTTCTCAAGCCAACATCGCAGCCGCTCGCGCCATGCCTGAAGGTTCCACAGTAACCATCCGCGGCATTGCAACCAATGGGTCAGAGCTCGGCATTATACGCTACATCCAGGATGGCACTGCGGGTATCGCTGCCTACGGATCATCAGTTAGTGTTATTGACCGCGGCGACTCCGTTGTTGTTGTTGGCGTTACAAAAAATTACAATTATTTACTTGAATTAGACCCTGTCAATTCTGTCAATGCTATCTCTCAAAAACCATTGCCTGCGCCAATCGTCATTACCCCCGGGCAATTGAAGGAACAGAATGAAGCCATGTTGGTCAAAATGGTGGATGTAACCTTTAATAGCGCAGGTGGGATTTTTGGAGCAGATATGAATTACATGGTAACTGCCAACGGTGAGTCTGGACAGGTGCGTATCAATAAATTATCAAACCTTGTTGGACAGATTATTCCTGCTGATCCGGTAACATTAATAGGCATTTCATCCCAGCACTCCTATATCGGCCCTACGAATGATTACCAGTTGCTGCTTCGCGATAAAAATGACATCATTAGTTCCAGTACAATTGTATTCACTACCCCGATTACTGTTTCAAATATTACCACGAGTTCCCTTTCTTTTAGTTGGAATACCAATATTGCCGGAACGACAGAACTTTTCTACGGATTGACCCCGCAACTGGAACTTGGTCATGTCGCCGCCGCCGGCATAGGAATTGCTCACACAATCAATATTACCACGCTTAATCCTGCCGATCTGGTATATGTGAAGGCATTTTCTGTCGCTGCTTCCGACACGGGATTCTCGGGGCTAAAAACCTTTATCACCCAATCAACATCAGCCGGCTGGATTAAAACCTATTTTACTCGTCCTGTTGATACTACTGTTGCAACCGGTCCCAAGGCTATTCAACTTTATCGTGCAGTCGACGATACCTGTATTGCCTATATCAACCGGGCAAAATACACCATTGATGTTGCTATCTATAATTTTAACATTGCAGGAATCAGTAACATAGCCACTGCGCTGAATAACGCCTACAACAGAGGCGTACAGGTCAGAATCGTTACTGATGGCGGAACCAATAATTCAGCCATTCAGGAATTGGTTGCCGGAATCGGAAGACTTGGCAGACCGGTGACAACAGGCATTATGCACAACAAATTTATGGTGATTGACGGGAAGTCGGTAAATCAGAATGATCCAATCGTATGGACAGGCTCATGTAACTGGACAGATCAGAATATAAATACCGACGCCAACAATATTCTTTTTATCCAGGACGCCAGTCTTGCCAAAGTTTACACTCTTGAGTTTAATGAAATGTTTGGTTCAGACACAATAACTCCGAATCTCGCGAACGCAAAATTTGGTCCGGCAAAATCTGATAACACTCCGCATGAATTAATTATTGGAGGCAACAGGGTCGAAGTTTTTTTCAGCCCCAGCGACGGGGTAAACCAGCAAATTGTGAATCATATCAATACAGCAAATAGCGATATTGAGATTGGGACGATGTTGATCACAAGGAAAGTAATCAGCGACGCCATCATTGCAAAAGCAGCGGCAGGAATTAGCTCCAGGGTTATTATATCCAACAGGGCAACATCTGACGCCATTGTAATTTCCACTCTTGCAGCGGCGCTTGGCAACAATTTCAAAGAGTACAATGAACAGGGAATGCTTCATAACAAATCAATGATTATTGACCAGTCAAATACCGCTTCCGACCCGTTTGTGTGGACAGGTTCGCACAACTGGAGCGATGCAGCAAATGTTAATAATGACGAAAATTCAATTGTTATTTATAATGCGCAGATTGCAAATTTATTCTACCAGGAGTTTAAATACCGCTTCGATACGGCAATCCCTTTGAGCCAGCATCCTGTATTAAACCTTGGTCCTGATCAGACTGTTTTTGGCGGCGATACTGTTACCCTCGATGCTGGTCAGTTTACTGCGTATGTTTGGTCAACCGGCGATTTGACGCAGAGCATCATAGTTGATTCATCAGGTGTTGGCTTTGGCGTCAAAAAGATTTATTGCCGTG
>JBAXRP010000480.1:0-2071 GCA_037131145.1 Bacteroidota bacterium | reverse complement strand
TCAATATTATTATTGATCATTTTCCTTATATCTCAACAAGGGCACAAGTGTTGAAACCGAAATGCTCATTAAACTTTACGTAGGGCCTGCTGATTATGTCAGCAAGGTTTTAGTTCGCGATTAAGCCGGAAAATACCCGGCGGAAAATTCTTCTGGTAAAATTCCACCAGCCATTTTGCTGAAAAAGTTATGACCGATAAAATTTGGCAATAGATTCCCGACCCGGTTAATTTAACCAGGTTGAGAACCAAAATGATTGTGGCAATCCATGATTCGCTTGTTTGTGCCAGCCTTGCCTTGATGCGGTTTAACCCGTATGCTGTTTTGGCTTGTCCAAACTTGCCCTCGATTGGATTTCTTTCGCCCGGTCTTACGTGTTCCACCTCCACTGCCTTTGGCCTTCCCTGTGGCTTGGCCCTGAGCTTTATCCCAAGCAACTTCAACTCTGCCCGGTTGGCCCGGTTACAATATATCTTATCGGCCAAAACTTCTTCAGGATAATAACCGAACCGCTTTCTGTATTTTTCTACGGTCGACATCAACCGGGTCCCTTCGTTGAATGCCTCCCAGGAAAGATCATCGAGGAAGGCATACCCATTCATGATGGAGACATTGATCTTTGCACCAAATTCAACATAAGCATTTGTCTTTCCCCGCACAATCGGCCGGACATGGGGCTGGTGGATGCTCACAATGCGGTGCTCAATCTTATGGCTACTTTCCCTGAACATTTGGCGCTGTTGTTCATAGAGGGTCGTGATCACCAGAAGATACCTGTGGTCCTTCCATTTCAAAGGGAAAACGTCGTATTGGTCCAGAAGCCGGTTGATGCTTTTCAGGTTCCTTTTCAAATAACCCAGTTGCTGTTTAACTGCCCTGTGGATTTGTTTCTTTGACTTGATTTTCAACTGGGCCGTTTTCAAATAGTTTTTACGGGCAAGCTCACGGTATGTCCTTGGTTTGGTGTGGTGACGTTTTGGGTCATACAATTTATCGATCAAGGCTTCTGATTTTTCCCGGGCATCGTTCAGAAGGTTCAGGTCAGTGGGATAAGCAATATCTTGTGGGCATGCGGTCGCGTCAGTGAGCAGCTTGCCTTTGTGGGTCGGAACAATCTCTGGTGTCACCTGTTCAGGAAATGGTGGGACAACTTCGGGAGCAGTGCCCCCTGGCGTGTTTGTACCGCTGAAAATGTCCAACGACGGTTTAGGTTTATCTTGAGACAATCCAAGTTTTTTCTCATTGATGGAATTGATCTGCTCGATGCCCAACCGCTTACGGAACTCCACAAACAAAGAGGGATCAAACGGCTGCTCGGCACTGAAACTGCTGTATCCAATGAAGTATTGCATATAAATGTTCTCTTGTATCTGCATTACGGTTTCCCTGTCACTGGCATTACAAATGTGTTTCAGGATCATCGCTCCGATCGCAACCCTGGGATTGATCCCGTCTGCCCCCATGTTGGCGTTTTGCATGCTGTGCTCATAGGCGCTCACTAAAACATCCCAGGGAATCTTATGCGCCAGGACCACCCACCGGTTACGCGAATCCAAAAATTGCGAAAATGGACTCTCAAATCCTACCAGGGTCATTTGATTTGGGCTAACGTATGGATGCTTGGATGCACGGTTTTTTGTGCCTTTGCCATATTTCTTTGCAGCATTTATGTTGTAAATATAGCTAAAACTATTGTAGAATAAGGCTTTCATATTTAATCAGCAGACCCTACTTTAACAAACATTGCCGCTGACTTTGGTGTTTTCATTTTACCCTGATTTTTAGCGCGAAGGTAAATCGGGTAGGGTTAGTGGCAAAGATGGGGTTGGTAGGGCGGATACGTTTCTATCGGTCACGTTATAGTTATGTCCTGTATGCCTACTGTTTGATGACCTTCAAAGTTTCAGACTTGTCACCAGTTATCACACGGATAAAATACACTCCCGATGGTCTGTCTGATAATGAAAACTCATGTTTGTGTTCACCGGTTAGTATTGCGGTTAGTATCTTTTCACCCATGATTCCATAGACATTCACCATGGTCTTTTCCACTGGGGATTCACCGTTTATC
>JBAXRP010000479.1:0-2079 GCA_037131145.1 Bacteroidota bacterium | reverse complement strand
TCTTTAATCCATTGACCTGGGAGAAGTTAGCTGCAATTGATAATCCGGTTTTACCTCCCAAAGTAGAGTTTTTGGGAAAATGGAGGTTAACCGTTCCGGAAATTCCAACTTCCCCGTTGGGCTGAGTTGAATAAGGGTACATGCTAGCCAGCGCATAAGAATGTTCCTTGGTAATTGAAGGCAGATAATTTATGTTGAGCATGTTGTTTGAGACAGAGCGGTCGGATTTATAACTCATGTTGTCTATCCATTTCGACATCACCGTAATGCCAAGCCCCGTTTTTGAAAACGACAAATTTGTGAATAATCCATCGCCATTTTTGTAGATGTAATTATTCATTGCCGACGGGTCGTTGATTTTATGGGCATATTCAGTGAACCAGTTGAAATTTCCGATGTTGAGATTGAAGCGACCGCCGTAACTGGAAACGTTTTCCGGTAATTTCATGGCATAAATTTTCCCATTGTAAGGAATATCCTTAGTACTTCCATTCTGGTAATCGCTGACAAATGAACCGCCGAGGGTAAGTTTAACTTTGGCGTCGTTCAGACTTGTAAAGATGTCATTGAGATAAAAATCGGCGTCAAAACCTTTCACAATTCCGCGGTTATAATCTGCATAAGGAACCCAGTAGTAACGCTGCACGCCGTAAACTCCTTTGAAGGTAATTCCCTTGCAGGGCATTACTTTCACACGGAGACCGCGAAGGGAGTTATCAAACCCCAGCGTCCATTCCTGGTAAGTGCGAAGCATCATACCATAACCGAACTGTTCATAGAAATTTCCGGCGGTAATTTCAATAAAATCTGTTTTATAACTGGCATACCAATATGGAACTCCAACTCCGTTGTACTGTGCGTCATATCCGATAAGCGGCGGCAGGTAAGCCTCAAAACGCAAGCCTGCCGTAAAATTTCCCAATGAATAGTTTACCTCTGTAAATCCATTCATGCGGATAAGTTTTCCCGCGAGAGTAGAATCAGTTATCCCGGTTTTGGGATCGGTAAGGTAATAGGAGGCGTCGGCTTGCATGCTTCCATGAACTTCGCTACCCTTGAGAAGATCCTGAGCTTTCAGCCCTGTTGGCGAGGAGAGTAACATCCCGATTACTCCCGACAATAAGAAGATTAGTTTTTTCAAAGCGTATAACTGTTAAATAAAACACTGATAAAATTACTTTATCTCTTCACCTTTATTGAGTTTCCGCACCATTTCAATCAAACTCAGTTCGTCGCCTTCGGAAAAGGAAGTATGCTGATATACCACTTCTCCTTTGCCATTCAACAAAAAGGTATGCGGTATCGGACCTACGTTCATGGCGCGTTTGAAATCGCTGTTGGGATCGAGCAGCACAGTATAATCCCAGCCCTTTCCGTTAACCAACGGACCAACCAGGGTCATTGAGCGGGAATCGTCAACTGAAATGGCATAAAGCTTTACACCGGTTTCAGTTACCCAGTCGTCGTAAACATCAGAAATTGTTGTTAGTTCGCGCACACAGGGTTTACACCAGGTAGCCCAGAAACTGATGATAATTGGTTTTCCGTTGTTGGTGATACTGTCGGAAATAAATGGCAAACCTTTTACGGTTTTGAGTTTGACCGAAGGCAGGTGTTTGTAATTAAAAACGCTTTCCTGGGCAATTAATGCAAAGGAGATTACCAATGAAAGGCACAGCAGACAGACGATTTTTTTCATTTTTAATTGTTTTTTGATTCACAAATATAATACTATTCTGAAAAAAAAGGGAAATATCAAATATATCAGAAAAAAAAATGCCGGATGCGAGGAAGTTGCTGACTTTTCATATATACTCATCCTAAGTTTGCAGGCAAAATGTTTCTCGCAGATTACTCATTAATCTCTTTCAATAATCATGTCATCCCTTCGGGATTCTGTTTCAAACTCAATCTTTTCAATCTATAATCATGTCATCCCTTCGGGATTCTGTTTCAAACTCAATCTTTTCAATCTATAATCATGTCATCCCTTCGGGATTCTGTTTCAAACTCAATCTTTTCAATCTATAATCATGTCATCCCTTCGGGATTCTGTTTCAAACTCAATCTTTTCAATCT
>JBAXRP010000478.1:0-2083 GCA_037131145.1 Bacteroidota bacterium | reverse complement strand
CCAATCTTTTCAATCTATAATCATGTCATCCCTTCGGGATTTGGCAACCAATCAACATTTATCGAATCGAAGTTTTGCAAACCCCGAAGGGGTGAAATGATTATAGAAAGAATTTAAAGAACCGTTTTAAACCCCGAAGGGGTGAAATTATTCTTCATAATACCTGCTATCTGCAGAGTTAATTACAACTTGACCAAAGCAGATAAGCTGATATTATTTTATTGAGGATCATATTTTATTCAGAATTATCTAAAGGCGAAACGTTTCAGAGATTCCGGGAGTTTTTCGAACTGCGGATTTTTCTGAGGAATAACTGATGGTTGCCCGTTTCTCTCCATGATTTTCATTCCCTTATCTTTTGAGAGAAGGAATTCCAGAAATGCAAGCGCGACCGGTTTATTGGGGGCGCTTTTCAGAATGGCAACTCCATAAATCATGGGTTCGCCATAAATGTTAACTTTCAATCCGGGTTCCTTGCCGTTGATGGAAACAACAGCCGAATTGTATAACCCGGAGAATGCTGGATCGCGGAGGTTGATTTCATCAGGCAATTCAAGATATTTCAGTTTGTGCTGAACGGCAACCGATTTATACAGAAAAATATAATCAACCGAGTTGGTTTCGAGAAGTGGAATCAAATCCACCTCCTTCGGGCGGATAAAATTATTGTCCTTGGCGGTCAATCGATCAGCCAGACCCGGTTGTTTGTAGAATTTTTCGGCAAGTTGCATAGTCATCACCGAGCGGTAACCGCAAGGATCTGCATTGGGGTCGGAACGACTGAATGATACATCCTTCCTGAGTAAAATATCGAACCAGTTATTCCGATTGATTTCATTGGAATATTTTGCCTTCGACGTGTAAACCAGGCACATCTCATTTGCGACAAAACGGATATTCCAGTCGCAAAACTCAGGGATGAGCATTTTATCAATCACGGTATAATCGGCTGAAGCAATAATATCGCACGGTTTATTCAGGTCGGTAACCTTGCGGGCGCAGTCAACGCTGCCTGCCGATTCCATCAGGAAATTAACGTCGGGATAAAGCGTTTTAAACACTGCCGCAAGTTCTTTCATTGGAACCGATAAACTGCCGGCGTGAAAGATGAGCAGGTTGCCCGAAAGTTTTGGTTGAGATTGTTGTGCGAAAATCCCAAAAGAAGTGAGAAAAACAAACAACGTTATGAAAATCCTGCTTTTCATGAAAATGTCATTTTGATTCCAACTCCTTAATAAAATTCTCAAAACCTATCTGAATATGAGCGTCAACAGTATTATGAAAAGCGTCGAAAGCTCTCACCAGTCGTTTACCTTCCTCCGAAAGTTCGGTTCTGCCGCCATCGGATCCTCCGCGGTGTTTTTCAAGCAATAGAAAACCGAAGAATTTTTCGATTTTTTTCAGATTTCCCCACGTCCGGCGATATGTATATCCCAACTCATCACAGGCTGCTTTTATCGAACCCTTTTCTTCAATCAATTTGAGCATTTTCCATTTCCCGTCTCCCAGAATACCGGTTTCCTTTTCATCCGACATCCAGATTTTATAATGGAGCCGGATATCTGATAATTTATCGGTGAACTTGGTTTCCATAAGGTATAACTCTGTTTGCAAATTTACTTATTTTTCGATAAGCGCCATTTGACCAATCGAAAACCAACTGAAATAATTTTACTCCGGGAATCTATTGCGATCAGCTTTTACTGACTGTTAAAAGTAATGGTTAGTGCAACTATGGCTTTAGCTCATTGATAATTAACCGCTTATCTGATTATGTCAAGTTAGCGGTCATTGTTAAAAGACTGCGTAACGACAAATAGGAAGCAAATAATTATTACCTTTGATCTATAAATTTTAACGAAAATAAATGAACATAATAGGCAAAATAACAGGCATTAAATATAAAGTGATTTTATCGGATGACTTAAAAAAAGTTGATGTTAATAAATTCAATATTAATGAAATTCCTTCAGCTTGTTTAATAAACGACAACAAAAATTCACTTGCAATTTCAAAATGGGTTTCACCTAAACGAACACGATCATATCCTTTTGAGCGTGTTTTTAATACATTGCATATTTCA
>JBAXRP010000477.1:0-2095 GCA_037131145.1 Bacteroidota bacterium | reverse complement strand
GCTGCTTTCAGGATCTCCTCCACACATTGTTCGTCGGCAATCTGATAAGCAAGCAGCTTGCCCATGTACCTTACGATAAGATCTTTTTCGTTCAATCCGAAGGTTTTGGCAATAATCGGTATCATTGGTCTTGATACCGGTCTTTCGCCTCTCTCAAGTTTACTCAAAGTGCTTTGATCAATTTCAAGCAATGCAGCAAGCTTTCGCAAAGGCATATTTTCCTTCTCTCTAAGCTGTCTTATGTATCCTCCAATGTTTTCCGATTGCATCTTGATAATTATTTCTTGACAAACTTGTCAAAGATATTATTTATTTTTTAAACTTGGGTAAGATATTTTTGAAAAATTATCAACAGTAAAATTCGCCTAATGCAGCGGCTCGATTTACCGGCTGAACGGATTTCTGAACCATGTTTATTTATACTTTTGCTGGCAAATGTTCATTATGTTCCGGAAAATTAAATTTCATCCTCCTTCAGCACAGTTTTTTGCTGATGTACTCCTCGTACTCATAGCTGCCATCGTATTGTGCAACAAGCCTTTCTGCAATGGGTTTCCATTTTTTTATTCCGATTCGGGCACTTATTTATGGACGGCATTTTCCGATTACGCGCCCATTGACCGTCCGCTGTTCTACGGGGTATTCATGAAACATGCCAGCCTGATGACTTCCTTATGGCTTATTGTGCTTGCACAGGCGCTTGCGGTTGCAATTCCGTTGTTTTATTGTTTCAAGTATTTCACGGGAACTCCGAAATTCAGAATCTATTATATGATCTTTATTTTCGTGATAACTTTTTTTACAGGCGTATCCATCAATGTAGGGCAGTTAATACCTGATGTTTTTGCTCCGGTTGCGTTACTTTGTATTGCCCTTTTCCTTTTTGTCCCCAAATTCAGGGTGGGGGAGATGGTGTTGGTTTCTTTTATTTTCGTTATTGCAGTAGGTGTGCATAATTCTCATATTCCTATTTCAGCCCTTGTCCTGGCGATCTTCCTGTCTGGGTTCATCTTCAAAAAAACAAAGCATCTCTTACAGAAAGCCCAGGTGAGAGCGTCGAGGATCCTTTATGCAATGCTTCTGGTCATCGCTTCATATCTGATGGTTTCGACAGTGCATTACAATGCCGGATTAAAGTTTGCGGTATCGCGATACGGGCATGTTTTTTTTATGTCGCGGCTTTATGATTGCGGGATTCTTGAACAATACCTGCATGACGCCTGTCCCAAATATCATTATCACATCTGTAGCTATCAGGGAAAATTCCCCTGGGATTTTCTTTGGGATTACACTACCAGCCCATTATACCAAAACGGCGGATGGGAAGGCAACCGTGATGAGTTCAACGCGATTATTCGCGACATTTTAACCACCCCCAAATATTGGCCCCGTTTGATTGCCCGTGAAACCGAAGCAACAGTTAAGCAATTCTTTACCTTCGAAACAGGCGATACCGGCAAACAAGATGATGGCTCATCGTGCATTACCGCCATACAACACCATTGGCCTGAAAATATGAAAGAGTTTTATCAAAGCAGGCAACAGGCAAAACGACTTGACTGGACAATGTTGAACTTATTTCAGTCTTACCTGATGTCGTTTCTGTTTTTATGCAGCATCCTGATTTACTTTATCCCCGGATTCAATCCGAAATACAAACTTTACCTCACCTATATTCTTGTTGCCCTGCTGGTCAACGCAATGGTATGTGGCACAGTTGCCTGCATTGTTGACAGGTTCCAGTCGCGGGTAATCTGGCTTCTTGCGTTGCCTTTTATGCTCTATCTTGCCAATAAAGAGTTTACTTTTAAATCCTGGTTGCCCAACTTCGATAAGCGAAAACCATAAAGCGGAAAATAATGTCAATAATAATTTCCGGGTTTTTATACAAGCCGCCACAGTTTTAAAACCTATTGATGTTTGAGAGAAACAAAACGTCAAATAAATTAAATTTCAAAGGTTTATTAGTAATTTTATGCTGAAACTGATTATTAATAGTCAAATCAACACACCATGAAAATTATAAACCCTCTTTACGACAAAGCCTTCAAATACCTGATGGAGAACAACAAGTTTGCAAAAAAGGTATTGTCGG
>JBAXRP010000476.1:0-2106 GCA_037131145.1 Bacteroidota bacterium | reverse complement strand
TCGTTGAAGCCGGTAAGTGGGGTGAAAGAATAACCCTCGTTCAGGAAGGCTGAGAGGAGGGCGTGGAGGGTGGGTGGGGTGAAGTCAGGCATATTACAAATATCTCCCCGGATTTTGCAAAAACAGGCCGACAGGAACTACAAGCATATTCTTATGCTTCATGACGACATTCCCCCTGTAAAGCAGAACCAGGGATGCCTCCGGATAATCATCACCAAATGAAACAAGTCCATTATAGTCAGTAGGTCTGATAATTTTGGTATTCTTGACTTCTACAGCAGTAAAAGTTGTTCCGCCATATAGTACAAAATCAACTTCATTACCGGCCAATGAACGCCAGTAGTATAAATGAACATCCTGCAGTGCAAAATCCGAATATGCCCTGATATGCTGTCCAACAAGACCTTCAAGGGCCGGATCCGAGATTTCAGATTCAATATCAAGGGGACCTCTTTGCCTTAACCTGCGGAATAACCCGTTATCAAAAAGATAAAATTTTTGATGGGATGCCGTTTTTCTTTTAGCCCGACGTGCAAAAACATCAAGCCGATAGGCCAATAAAAGATCTTCGAGGATATCAATATAACCTGAAACGATCCCCCTGCCAATCTGGCATTCTCTTGCCAGGTTGCTTACATTCAGCACGCAGCCATGCGAAAAACTTATAATCTCTAAAAAACGGGTGAATGTTCCAAGATTTCTGACCAGGCCTTCTGCAAGGATCTCTTCACGAAGATAAACATCCACATAAGCCGAGAGTGTTTTTGTTGGCTCTGCACTTTTTTCAACCACAGGAATCAGGCCCGTCTGTAATGCTTTTTCCAATGAGAAGGATATCCCCAATTCACTTGCTGTAAAGGGGTGCATCCTGCAATATGAAGCCCGACCCCCAAGGAGGTCTGCGCCTGTCTTTTTGAGTTTACGTGCGCCAGAACCCGTAAGGATAAACAAAACCTTTCGATCTTCCATTATTTTATGAACCACATCCAGAATCTGCGGGACCTTCTGAACCTCATCAATAATCACCCTGACAGGGTTTACTGCGTTAACCGTTTTTATCAGGGTTTCCGGAAAGGCAGCATAGGTTCTGAAGGTATCAGGGTCAAGAAAATCAATATATAAATCGGTTTTTTGAATAAGGCTTTTAACAAATGTGGACTTTCCTGTTCCCCTGGGTCCGAACAGAAAAAAGGAGGTCCTTGGAATACTTATCTCTCGTTTTATGTCAGGCATATCTGCAAAATTAGACCTTTTTTGCGTTCTTATCAATTATTTTTTGACCGTTTTTTTTCTTCAATTTATAGCAGTTGGCTTTAGCCAACTGTTCAGGATTGATGCAAAACAATGGGCTTTAGCCCCATTTATTCCAATTAGAGTCATTGTGTGTGTGGAATGTGAAGATTTGTTTTACAATCATGGCATTAATCACCCCTTCATCATACGGCTCCATCGAGGCAACACATGCTTCGCGCATGCTGTGCGCGTTGGCACATGCTTTCTCAATGGCTGCGGCAACTTCCCGGCTGTTATTTGGATCAACGATATACCCGTTCATGTCCGGGATGATGTATTCGGCCAGGACACCGACATCATTGACGATGACCGGTTTACCGCAGGTGAGGATTTCTTTGACTGAGATGGGGCTTCCTTCGTGGACGGATAAAAGAATGGCGGCATCAAACTGGTGGATGAGGTCGCGCACCTGGTATTTGGTGAGGAGGCTTGTGAAGGTGACGTGGTTTTGAAGACCCATTTCGCACACGGCGCGTTGGAGGGAGGGGAGGAGGGGAGAATGGTTTTTCCGTTACAAGGAGTTGGAAGGCGCGAAGCATTTCCAATATCATTTTGGGTTGGGCGAGGCGGCCGATATAGACAAGTTCTTTTCTCAGACCTGGTTTGGTTCGCCATGGTTGGTTCATTGCTTCGGAAAAAAAAGCCAGATCAATTCCGGTGGGAACGACTCTGATCTTCTTTGCAATGAAAGGATATTGTTTTACATAAACCGAAACTCATCAAGATGGCATGGAGGAGATAATCGAGCCTAATCCTTACTACAAATACATTTTTGATAACAGCAGAAGAGACACTGTTAATGGCAATACAGCA
>JBAXRP010000475.1:0-2116 GCA_037131145.1 Bacteroidota bacterium | reverse complement strand
CTGTATCTTCTGCACGGCTTCGCGAATTGGAAACCGGAGGTTTTGCTGTTTGTTATAGTCTGTCAGCGATGCTTCATTTACCGATTCAATACCGATCATAACCGCCTGGAAGTTGCAGTCGGCTAACAGCGTGAGTAATTCCTCGTCGTTGGCAATGGTAATATCGATCTGGGTGATGAATTCTATAGGGCTTTTAAAAGAGTTGTTCAGCGGAATCAGCTGTTTCAGCAACTCCCTGGTATATTTTTTATCACCGGCAAAGTTATCATCGGCGATAAAGATCATTTTTACCTTCAGTGCGCTCAATCTGCGGACTTCCTCAAGTACCTGCACGATCGATTTGCTGCGAAGTTTTCTGCCAAAGGTGTAGATTACATCGCAGAAACTGCAATCGAACGGGCAGCCCCGGGTTGTCTGGAGCAACACGGCAGTGTACGACGAAAGGTCCTTTGCCAGCAGTTCCCAGCGGGGTGCCGGCGTTTTCGTCATGTCCGGTTTAGAAATGTTTTTATAGATCCGCTGATGAGATCCGGTTTTTAAATCTTCGAGAAATTTTGGCCAGGTTTCTTCGGCCTCGCCATGAAAAATAACATCGATCCCTGACATCTCCTGGTGGATGAAATGCTCGACGCCGATACCGCCAAAAATTATCAGGGATGAGGGGCTGATGGTCTTGGCAAGACTGGCAATCTGAAGAGAGCGTTTTTGCTGATTGGAGGTAACGGATACCCCGATTATGCCGAAGGAATTGTTTCGTATGACGGGGTCAACAGGGCCATTTGTATATTCATCGTGCAGAACCACTTCGTATTCGGGTGGGGTGAGCGCAGCCACTGCGGCAATGGCATGGGGAGCAAACAGTGTTTTAGCAAAGAGATAGGGAATTCCCTGCGTGATCAGGCTGTCGATATCATCAGGTGTTCCCGGGCTGATAAGCATTATCTTCATAGGCGTTATTGTGATACATCAGAAAGCAGCAAAGATAGCAGTTCACTTGGAAAAAAACGCAGACAAAATGACACGACCAGGTATCTTTTCCAAAAGCAAAAAAATTCGCGGTATTTTGAGGGAGTTGTAGCAGAATACGACAATACTGCTTCCCAAAACCCCACCTGTGAATCCGGTGAATGCAGCAACAAGAACAGGAAATGAATTTTCGCTTTGCCAGAGCAGAATTACAGGAAGGGCAATGGCTTCATACACACCCGCAAGAACAGCAACCGGCAATATTGAAAATTGTTTTACTGCATATGCGGCAGTGGCCGTTTTTATGGCGATCCGACTCCATTTAAACATTGTGCCCATGGTCTGGTAAAGAAAAATAGTGATGAAAACCGCTCCAAAGGTTGAGACAAATCCTGTTACTATCTGGTGAATGATCGTTGATCGCAGATGGATGAAATTCATTCCATGCTGGATAGCGAAAAGCAAAGCCAGAAGGAGGGTATTCCAAATAGCCGGCGACAATATGGATATTCTGGAAACCGGTTGTTCTTCCATTTTCAATTGCAAACGGTACAAGACACGGTTCAGGATCAGAAATAATAAAACGATCCCGATAAATCCCACGACTGCCCCCTCAAGTGGCGATTTCACGCCGAGGGAAGTTATCCCGGGCAGTAAGGCCACAAGAGGAACTGTTATCATTTCAAGTAATCCGAAAATCCAGATAAAATGAAGAGATAATTTTTTCGGAGAAAGCCTGATCATGGTTTGATATTGAAATGGGTTCCGAGGGTTTTTCCATGGATAGCATAAACGATAAAGTTGATTGTTCCGCCAGCCAACAGTGGAAGTATGATCTTATGATCGGACAGGATAAAAAGAAAATAATTAACCGGAGTAAAGGGGATCTGGAATTTTTCTTCCCTGAACAACATTTCTCCCGAATTGGAAAAATGCAGAATCACGAGTACGAAGATCATGATCAGGATAACGGCGACCCACTGATACGAAATTTTGTTTGATGAATCCTTCCATCTCAGGGGCTGAAGGGCGATTCGTTTGATGTTCACCCCCAGGAGAAAGATGATCGTAATGATGCCGGAATAGGAATAAAAAAGTACCACGACACAACACAGGCATAATAAAAGGAAATCAATTCCTGATGCAATCA
>JBAXRP010000474.1:0-2122 GCA_037131145.1 Bacteroidota bacterium | reverse complement strand
CTGAAGAGACTGGGGCTCGACGATGTGATCCCTTACAGTTTCACCCCTGATTCCACGACTGTTGTTCCTGTATATCAGAACGGCGTGATCACCGACCTTGGCAGGTAAGTTCAGGCTCTATGAGCGAAGATGTAAAAGACACGGTTGTTGCCCTCACCAAGCATGCGAACGAGATTATCGCCGGTTCGTATGAGAACATTGACAAGATATTCGAACTGACCGATAATTCGGCCAACTCTTCCGAGGTCGCCAACCTGGCAGAGACCTTCGGCATGATGGCCGTAAAAATCGAAGCCAGAGAATTTGCACTGCAGCAAACCATTGAAGAACTGAGGGAGAAGAAAGCCAGGGTCGAGGACCTGGTGAAGCTCAGGTCACAGCTCAGCTGGATTTTCATCAGTACAGTCCTTCTTACAACATTGTATATTTTTATTCTTGGATTCCTGGAACTGCCTGTTATCAGCAGTCTGCCGAATGCCGATGAGATCAGGGAATATGTTTCCCGATCCGTCGAATTCCTGACGTTGGGCATTGTAATCCTTATTATGTATAGAATGCGCATGCCACTCAAGGATTTTGGAGTGACCTTGTCGGGATGGCGCAAAGCACTTGCAGAGTCCCTTGTTATTTCGGTGGTAGTGATCGCCCTGTTGGCCATCATAAAAATGATTTGCAACAGGTATCTTCCCGGGACATTCAAAGAATCATCGGTGTTCAATATGGGCTATTTCGGGATCAGTTATGTGGCTTACATCCTGGTGGCCCCGGTGCAGGAGTTCATTGCAAGGGGTACCATGCAGGGAAGCCTCAGTCGATTGATCCCCGGCCGTTACAACGGATTGGCAGCAATACTGGTGACTTCTTTTCTTTTCGGTTCCCTCCATATGTGCCATTCCCTTCACCTCAGCATTGCAGCCCTCATCACAAGCTGGCTCTGGGGCTGGATGTACCAGAGGCAAAAAACAATCATTGGGGTAAGCCTTTCTCATTTTCTTATTGGAAATGCGGCCAGACTTATGGGCTACTGGACATTTTTTTCATAATTTTATAGGATGCTGATCAGGAAACTTTCATGGGCTGCCTACAGGAGCCTGTTTTATTTGATCACTTTTCTTTCGGCCGTCACCGGCGGACTGTTTATTTTTCTTATAGGACCACTGTTTTCCTGGTATGTCTTCAATGATCTCAGGTTCTGGAAGTACTGGAAATATGCCTTCGGACTTCTTTTTTCTTTTTACGGAACGGTCTATGATCTTGTAATGCTCCAGGAATATCGTAAAGGGTTCAGTGTCCCTTATTTTTCACCTCCGATGAGCTCTCCCGATCCGGCGAAAGTCAGGGTAAAATCAGACTGGCCAAACAATGACGGCACCTGTAACGGTTGTATTCAGTGCTGTATCAGGAGGCGTTGTGTGCTAATGGATAAAAAAGCCGGGCGCTGTATGTCCTATGATACATTCTTATGGCGCTATTGCAACTGCGGAAGGTATCCTGAATCAAAAGAACAAATCGATTTTTATAACTGTCCGAAATGGGAAATCGTTACTTAATCCCCTTCCTTGCTCTTGTCATGGCCCTGGGAGGCTGCGGAAAAAAAGAGGAAAGGATCACCAGCCTGAAGATGCTTGAAGGAGGCAGGACCTTTGCAGTACCCACCGGTACTGCCGCTGACCAGATGGTCCTCAAACGTTTCCCCGATGCAAAACTCGAATACTATAACAGTGTGCTCGACTGCTCCATCGCTGTGAGGGACGGAAAAGCCGATGCTGCAGCCTACGACAAGCCCATCCTCAAAAACATTGCAGCCAAGAATCCCGGACTTGTTGTGCTTGACGAAGTCATCATTGATGACAATTATGGTTTTGCGGTCAGGCTCGATGACCAGGCACTGAAAACGGCCATGGACCAGGTACTTGAAGAGATAAGAAAAGACGGGACCTATGAAGCGATGAGCAAACGATGGTTCCCCGAAACAGGTGATCCGGCTCCAATGCCCTCCATACAGAGCGATGGGAATAACGGCGAACTCAGTTTCGGCACGGCTGCAGTTACTGAGCCCATGTCATTCTATGATGCCAACAGGCAGATTGTTGGTTTAGATGTCGAATTCGCCTCGTCTATC
>JBAXRP010000473.1:0-2130 GCA_037131145.1 Bacteroidota bacterium | reverse complement strand
TGGGCAAGCCTTACCATGGCTTTGCTGACTCTTCCGGTAGTGATTGTTTCGGTGGAGGAGGCAATCCGCACCGTTCCCCGCGAACTGCGTGAAGCAAGTCTGGCGCTGGGCGCAACAAAATGGGAGACTATTAAAAGGATCGTAATCCCCGGCGCCCGTTCAGGAATTTTAACCGGAACAATACTCGCTGTAAGTCGCGGCGCAGGCGAAGTGGCGCCTATACTCTTTACCGGAGCCGCCTATTACCTTGCCACGCTTCCGGTTTCGCTCAGCGACCAGTTTATGAACCTAGGATACCACATTTACATCATGGCTACCCAGTCGGCAAATGTTGACGAAACTTTGCCCATTCAGTTTGCAACTACTCTGGTTCTTCTGATGTTAACGTTTATGTTGAATTTTGTCGCCGTCATCATCCGCGCCAGATTGCGCCGGAGAGTAAAATGAAAGTTGAAGATATTTGAAAATGAAAGAAACTAAAATCAAAACCCGTGATCTGACACTATTCTACGGGGAGAAGATGGCGCTGAATTCTATCTCCATCGAAATCCCCGATAAAGAGGTCACGGCGTTTATCGGTCCTTCGGGATGCGGGAAATCAACCTTCCTCCGCACTCTAAATCGCATGAACGATCTTATTCCGAAAGTTAAGATTACCGGCGAGGTACTGGTTGATTCGCTGAACATCTACGATAAGCAGATTGATGTAGTCAACCTCAGAAAAAAGGTAGGAATGGTATTTCAGAAATCGAATCCGTTTGCCAAATCAATTTTTGAAAATGTAGCCTACGGACCGAGAATCAATGGGATCAACAATAAAACACAATTAGCGGAAATTGTTGAAACGTCGTTGAAAAAAGCGTTCATCTGGGAAGAGGTGAAGGAGAGGTTAAATGATTCGGCTATGGGATTATCGGGCGGACAGCAGCAGCGCATGTGTATAGCGCGGACGCTTGCGGTTGAGCCGGAGATTATCCTTATGGATGAACCGGCAAGCGCTCTTGATCCAATTTCCACCGCGAAAATAGAGGAGCTGATCTTTGAACTTAAAAAACACTATACCATTGTAATCGTTACTCACAACATGCAGCAGGCGGCGCGAGTGAGCGATCACACCGCCTTCTTTTATCTCGGCGAGCTTATTGAATATGGAAAAACCAGAAAGATATTTACAACACCTGATAAGAAACAAACAGAGGAGTATATCACGGGTCGGTTTGGATAAAAATTTCATTGAACACATAAAATCATTTTAGATAATATGAATATCCGTTTTAATACTTAAACAAAGGAAACCTTATAGATTTAGTTGTTGAATGAATTAAAAGATTGGTTAACAAACTTTAGCTTTGCGGCTCTCTGCGGAAAAACTCAGCGGTTCTCTGCGGTTAAACCTTTTTTTTACCGCAGAGTTACGCAAAGAAATCGCAAAGAGCCGCAGAGTAGCTATAAATTATCAGGTACACAAGCGGATGGTCATATTAGATAAACATCTATAATTATGGAACGACATTTTGAAATGGAACTGGAAAAACTCAACAAACGCATTCTGAAGATGGGAACCCTCGTTTCCGCACAGGTTCACAATTCGTTGCAGGCTCTTCTGGATGGAAACACAGAACTTGCTAACGAAATAATTGCTTTCGATAGCAAGGTTGATAAACTGGATGTGAAGATTGACAAGCTTTGTCAGCGGATTTTTGCCCTTACGCAACCTGTTGCCACCGATCTCCGTTTGATAATGTCGGCGCTCAGGATGAACAATGACCTTGAGCGAATGGGCGATCATGCGGTTGCTATTGCCCGGAGAGTTGAAGGCGTTAGCGGGCATCTGGAGATCATGACCGAACTTCAGGTGGATGAAGTTGTGAAAATGACCGATATGATTGTGAACGACGTAATAACTATCCTGAATTCGCGCAACACGGCATTTGTCAAAGATATTTTCAGCCTTGCCCACAACATTGAGGAACGGGCGCAGGCAGTAACTTCCCGGATTATTGAGGAGATGATGCACAAAACGGAGGTGATAGTAGTTGCCACTCAGCTTATGCAAATTCTTAGCGCAATTGAACGTCTTGCAGCATATTCTACCAACATTGCCGAATCAGTAGTGTTTATTGTTGACGG
>JBAXRP010000472.1:0-2145 GCA_037131145.1 Bacteroidota bacterium | reverse complement strand
GATCTGGCTATCGGCAGTTGATCCCTGTTTTCCTTAAAAGAAACCATTAATTGTTTTCTATTGGCAAACTAATTATTATATTTGTCTCATGTTTAATATTATCGCCAGAATCACTTTATTGGCCTACTGTAAAAAGTACCCATTGTCAGCGAACGCGCTTCAAGAGTGGTACCATGAGTTGATCCGGTGCAATTTTAGAAGTTTTAATGAGTTGAAACAGGTGTATGGCAATGCAAGCCTTGTTTCCGATGACCGTGTAGTTTTTAACATCATGGGCAACAAGTACAGATTGGTAGTCAGGATCGTATTTCAGTTTAAGGTCATACAGATCAAATGGTTTGGAACACACGCAGAATATGAGGATACAGATATGACCAGTGTCAACTTTAAAAAGAAAAAATCATGAAGTTAAAAATCATAGGGTCAAAAAAAGAATACCTGCAATATCTTGACTGGGTTGATGAAATGTTTGATAAAAAAATAACTCCCGATTCACCAGAAGGAGAGGAATTGCAAATTGTGTTACTGTTGATCAGGCAATATGAAGACCTGCACTATGTCGTTCCAAAACCGGATCCCATTGATGCCATTAAAAGCAAGATGATTGATTTGGGGTTGAAGAACAACTATTTTGTCGGCAAAGTGGGCTCAAAAGGATATATATCTGCCATTCTGAATAAACGCAAACCACTGACGCTTGAGATTGCCAGATTGTTTCATCGTGAATTGGGAATTCCGGCAGATGTCCTTTTGTCATAGGAATACAGCATCTCTTCCTCTTACACCCAAAATACCTCCGTCTCCTCAAACCTCGACGCCACCGCGATCCGCGTTCCATTGGCATGGCTGTTGAAAAGTTCATGTACCAGTTCAGGACGGTTGTTCTCAGCCGAGAGATGTGACAACACCAATAATTTCAGAAAAACAGACCGGTGCGTGGTGAAAAGATCCAGCGCCTGGTCGTTTGAAAGGTGACCTTCGGCGCTGCGGATCCGTTGCTTCAGGTATTGAGGGTAACGCCCATTTTCAAGCATTGTTTCATCGTAATTCGACTCCAGAAAAGCGGCATGGCAGAGGCTGAGGTGATGCGCCACCTGTTCACAGGCAGTCCCGATGTCGGTAAAAACGCCTGCCGTGAGTCCGTTGGCGCTTACGGTAAAACTGTGCGGTTCGTCCGCGTCATGCCATTTGGGGAATGGATGCACCTGAAAGTTTCCGACAACAACCGGAATGCCGCTGGCAAAAGGCTTCAGCAGATGCGGCGACAGTTTCATCCGGTTGTGGTTATAGGTCCTTTCGGTAATGTAAACGTGAATCCCATATTTTCGGGAAAGAACCTCCGCGCCACGGGTATGGTCAGTATGCTCGTGGGTGATGAAGATTGCTTTGACATTTCTGAGAGGCAGTCCCAGCCGGATCATCCTCCGCTCGGTTTCGCGGCAGGAGATACCGGCATCGATCAGGCCGGCGTCATCGCCATTGCCGATATAGTAACAGTTTCCGTTGCTTCCGGAATTTAAAGATGCGAGATGGAGAGGCATGGGTGCATACTCGTTATAAGCCGTGGTAAAGATCAGCTTGAAGTTCTTGTTGGGGATTTGTTCGAGCATCTGAAATCCGTTCATGTATTGATCAGGATATTGCCGGTTTTTCCTGAAACGCCCTTCAGGGTTTTCACCCGCTCTTCGGAAACCGAAATCCCTTTGCCGGTATGCGTGTTCTTTAACCCGTGCAAATTTTTTTGTTCCTGGGATTTTTTTCTTCCAACGCCGTTGTCCTCAATCACGCATTGTAAAAAATCATCTGTTTCATTAAAGCGGATGCTCAGGTGCCGGTTGCCCTCCTTGTGCATTAATCCGTGCCAGATGGCATTTTCAACAAAAGGTTGTATCAACAGTGTAGGTATTCTTAACTCTTCAGCTTCAATTTCCTCTCTCAAAGAGATGGATTCCTTGTCGCTGTGAATCAAAACCGTTCTCAGCAATTTGGAGAATCTTGACAGGTAACGGGTGGCAACCATCTCCTCGTTAGCCAGGATCATCTGTTGGATCGAGTTGAGCGCGTTGAACAAAAAGTGTGGGTTCATCTGCAGCCGCAAACTCTGCAAACGGCTTTCAGTAGCTTTTTGTTTATTCTCCCAAAGCT
>JBAXRP010000471.1:0-2192 GCA_037131145.1 Bacteroidota bacterium | reverse complement strand
GCGTGACCCGACTATAAGCCATTTTAAAAACCGACACAGCACAGAAAAATATGACAGACTGGATAGCAGCATATAGAAGACTTTATAAATTCCTTGACGGTTATACAGGTACTCAATTTATCAAGATAGTTCAGCAAGTTGACCCTGACTTGCTTGACTATATGGATTATGGGGCGCCTCTAAAAACCAATTGTTAATATATACATCAGATTGTTAATAACTTAAACCTGTTTATGTCGTTGGATTTTTTCTATTTGCTGTAGAAAAAAGCAAGCCATGAAAAACATAAACCCTCTCGGATTTTTTGACGATCATTTTTTATTGGAAACGCTCAGTAAACTCGGGGATCCTTTGTTAAAATTGAATGAGTATATTGACTGGAGTATATTTGAATTCCCTTTAGATCAGGCATTTAGAAATGAAACAAAAGATTTATTGAAAGGAGGTAGACCTCCATTCAGAAAGCTGATATTGTTCAAATGCCTCCTCATACAAAGCTTGCATAATCTTTCAGATGACCAACTGGAATTTCAGATTATTGACCGGGCAAGTTGATAATTTGCCTATGATTGCGATGCTATTAGCAGGACTGATTTTGCTCTACTTTGGGATATTGCATGCCTGGGAAAAAGCATCCTGGTTTGCAATTTTAACAGCAATTCTCATTGTAATTCTTGTAATTGATTTTATATGGCCATTCATAAGTGAGGGTTTTGCAATGTCGGTTGGATTTATGTGTTTAGCCGGAATAATTGCTGGCATTATCGGCATTTTCACCCGAATAAATGGTTGTCCGCGCCTACCTTTTACTGCCTCACTCGTCTCCCTGCTGGCACTTGGAATCATTAGCACAATTCTGGACAACCCATTATTTGAAAGAATTGCACCAATTACTGAATGGATATTAATTATTGGCTCTCAAATATTCATTACAATCCTGCTTTTAAGCATTGCATTAATAAACAAAAGAGAAAGGCAGTCAACTAAAGCTATGCTGTTAGTTGCAACGTTAGTTCTTATTCTGTTGAGCATTTGGGGATTTTACGCCTCCACTTGGCAATATGGAGAAGCTGTAAATTCAAAAGAATTTACGAAACTGATTTTCAGAATATTTGGTTCAATCGAAATAATCATAGCATCCCTGTTACTCTTTGCCTGTGTAAATAAAAAACAAGATTCGTAGTGTTTGCAAAATGCCCGTCAGTAAGGATTTGAAGAGGCGTGTGTTGTGATGGATTTTCATTCAGTAAACAATAAATCATTAAGCCCAATAGTCGCCGTCATGGATCAACGTGAATAGATCTATTCCGGTATCGAAATCGCCCAGGTCAGATTTTCCCGGAAATTCATTCCGCAACCAGACCTTTTTGAATTTATATACATATTTGGGGTCAGTTTGAAGGTATGCCTGCATCAGGCGTTCAAAGCTGTTGCCTTTGTCGCGCCCGGAGAAGGAGATTTTGCGGTATTTGCCGAGGAGGGAGTTGAAAGTCATTTGATATAATTTACCAGTTCATAGTTCGTGCTGCGACCGCCTTGTTGCTCCTGCTGTAAAATCCTTTTTCCCATTAAATCTTTGATGTCCCGCAAGGCAGTGTCGGGCGAGCATTTGGCTATTTTTGCCAATTTTGATGATTGTAGTTTCCCGTCAAATCCATACAGCAATTTATTCAGAATTAAGCGTTACCGCTCATTAAATGGCGTGTTCTCGTGTATTTTCCAAAACTCTGCTTTGCGCAAAATTTTTTCCAACGTCTCCTCTGTTTCCAATAGGGCATTTTTCTGGCAATGCAGAAACCAGTCCAGCCACTCGGTAATATCGCCACTGCTGTGCTGAACGTTCTGTAATGCTTCATAATAACGTTTCCGTTCTACAAGTATTTGGCTTGACATACTGTAAAACCTTTCAGCGCTTTTTTCAGAACGGGCGAGCAACAAATCCGAAATCGCCCTGGCGATCCTGCCGTTTCCGTCATCAAAAGGGTGGACGATGATAAACCAAAAATGGGCAATGGCAGCTTTTATTACAAGGTCTGTTTTATCGGTATCATTGAACCAGCGAAGAAACTTGTCCATTTCAGTTTTTACCAATTGTGGGACAACTGCTTCATAATGGATTTTTTCTTTGCCCATTGCGCCCGAGATTACCTGCATTTCGCCCGTGCGGTAACGTGCGACTTCAATTTTATGCA
>JBAXRP010000470.1:0-2207 GCA_037131145.1 Bacteroidota bacterium | reverse complement strand
GACATATGGGATGTTTTTACGGTTTGCATAATCCATCTGTTTTTTTAGTTTCGAATTGTCCGGAAAAAGTTCCGAGGCGATTCCTGCCTGCCGGAGACTTGCCAATAACTTCAGGCAATATTTTTCTTCTTCAGTCCCGAAATTAACGAACAATACTTGTGTTGCAGCCTGGATGGTTTCAGGAAACAGGTTTAATTCTCCAATCACGTCATAAATCCGGTCGGCGCCAAACGAGATACCAACGCCCGACATGCCGGGCAATCCGAATATCCCGGTGAGGTTATCGTACCGCCCGCCACCGCACAGGCTTCCCATGGCCACATCCATGGCTTTTACCTCTATGATGGTCCCGGTATAATAGCTGAGGCCGCGGGCAAGCGTTATATCGAAATCAAATTTATTATTGAGGTTGAGATCTTTAAGGTGTTCCAACACAGTACGCATCTCCGCCAGGCCCCGGAGGCCGATTTCGGAATCTTTTAGGAAATTAGTCAGGGTTTCAAACTTGATCTTTATTTTGCCTTCCAGGGTGAGGATGGGTTGAAGTTTTTCGACAGATTCATAAGTAATCCCACGCTGGATCAGATCATCATTCACGTTTTCAATGCCGGTTTTATCCAATTTGTCCATCGAAACCGTAATGTCGGTCAATTTATCAGGCACTCCGATTGCTTCTGCGATCCCTGCAAGAATTTTTCGGTTGTTAATGCGGATCAACGCATTAATTCCCAGTTTTGTAAAAACTGCATCAATGATCTGTGCCAATTCCACCTCATTTAACAGCGAGTTGCTCCCGATCACATCCACATCGCATTGAAAAAATTCACGGTATCTTCCTTTCTGCGGACGGTCGGCCCGCCAGACAGGTTGGATCTGGTATCGTTTGAATGGAAATATCAGTTCGTTCTGGTGCTGTACGACATAACGGGCAAAAGGAACGGTAAGATCGTAGCGGAGTCCCTTATCGGCAATGTGTTTGGTTAAGTCAACCAGTCTTGATCCGGGATTGAGGATCCGGGATGCGGATTCCGGGAGGCCATCAAGGTAGTTTCCCGAATTTAAAATTTTGAAAAGGAGTTTGTCTCCCTCCTCCCCATATTTACCCATGAGGGTGGAGAGGTTCTCCATTGCCGGAGTTTCGAGAGGCTGGTAACCGAAAATCCGGAAAACATTCCGGATAATGTCAAAAATATAGTTCCGCCGTACCATTTCAAGTGGCGAAAAATCACGGGTTCCTTTTGGGATGGATGGTTTTTGTGACGACACGGATACTATTTGTGCAAATATAGAAAAGAATTTTGCTATTTTGCTATTTAATCAATGAAACGAATGTCAGTTTTCTCGAGCAGCCCATGCAAATATTTTTCAGCTTCTGCCGAACGCTCTTTTGGGGCCCATGGGGCAAAATTCTTATCGTCAATGGGTGTGTAGGGCCCGTCTTTGAATTCATAAGCAACGGTATCCTCATCGAGGGCAATGATGGTATGATAGGTCCGTTCTGGAATTTCAGCCCCAAAGTTGCCGGTCAGGGGGTCAAGAAGGATGTGGTCGGTTATCATTCCAAGGTCATCGAATTCAACAACCACAATTCTCCCCCGAAGTGAGAAAAAAACCTCCCGTTTGTCGGGATCTTCATGCTTATGGGGCTGAATGTACGACAGTGGCTCCATGGCATTGAGCATTCGCTGCAGAGTATCCGAAGAAGTTTTATGGAAATTGTAATTCATCCGCCTGCGGCTGGAAACCCTGGCCTGCCCCGAAACCTGATCTAAAAGAAAGGTGCCGATTTTTATCATTTTATTTTCACCATCTCACAATTTTCATTTTTCATTTTTCATTTTTCATTTTTTTTATCCTTTCAGCTTCTTATACTTGATCCGATGCGGTACATCATCGCCCAACCGTTTTTTCTTATTCTCTTCGTAGTCTGAATAGGACCCTTCGAAGAAATACATCTGAGAATCTCCCTCAAATGCCAGGATATGTGTTGCAACGCGGTCGAGGAACCACCGGTCGTGGGAGATGATCACTGCACATCCGGCAAAATTTTCAAGCCCTTCTTCCAGGGCGCGGAGGGTGTTTACGTCAATGTCATTGGTAGGTTCATCAAGCAGCAGTACATTGGCTTCCTCTTTAAGGGTAAGCGCCAGGTGCAACCGGTTGCGTTCACCGCCAGACAGAGCCCCGCATTTTTTTTCCTGATCAGC
>JBAXRP010000469.1:0-2218 GCA_037131145.1 Bacteroidota bacterium | reverse complement strand
GGAGGAGAAAATGGCACAACGTGGATGTCGGGAACAAGACATCACAACAATAAAGATGCGTGGCTGGCGCTGCGTATTGTCAATTCCAATGCCTACCTTTCGTACAGGATCACCGCTTCAGGGATCAATATGACCCCAGTCATCAGCCAGAGTATCGTCAGCGCTTCCTGGCCCTCCGGACAGTCGGGCGGCTGGTTAAAGATATCCCAGGACGGAAGTACACTGGTGACCTGCTATATCAGGGATTCCCTTGCGGAATATTGCACTTTTAACGATGAAACTGGTGAAGTCACTCCAAAGTTCAAATTTTGCCCGACATACCGGGGTACAAAATATATTCCTGAAAAAATTGGTTTCTCTGTGGATAACCATTTTCTGTACCTGCATGCCTTTTATCCCTGGGGAGCTGTTCCCGGCATTCCAATACAATTGCTGTATCAATATGATGCAACAAAGAATGATTCTGTTCAGTTCATGATGAGTGAATCAATCGTTGATTCAACCTTTGAGCCGACATACTATGAGGATTTACAGTTTGGTCCTGATAATAAAATATACAGTCCTCTTTGGTCGAAGGATTCAGTCGGAATCATACATCATCCGGAAATTCATGGTCCGGGATGCAATTTTCAAAAAAATGCCATTGGTTTTAACGGAAATAATTGCTTTTACGGATTGCCCCAATTTCTTCAAAAATATAAAGCCTACCTGCATTACAATGGCAGTGGCTGTCAATTCGATTCTCTTCAATTTTCATGCGACGTCTGGCCTCCGGCTGATACGATCCGATGGAATTTCGGTGATCCTGCATCCGGAGGCGCCAATATTTCTTTCCTTGCAGCTCCATCACATAGCTATTCCGGTCCTGGTATTTATACGGTGGAACTTTACATCCGGCATAATGACAACCGTACTGATACTACGTGGCGAACCATTACAATATTTCCAAGTCCGGCGCCATCTCTGGGTACTGACAGAACAATCTGCGCCGGGAATACCGCAACCTTTGATGCAAGCTTTTGTTCTGGATGCAGTTATGAATGGAAGAATGTGGGATCAGGACTTGTTGTCGGAACGAATCAGACATACGCCACTGGAAGCGCCGGCGTCTATTGCGTGAATGTCTCAAATAGTGACGGATGCACCGGATCAGATACTGTCCAACTGATAACCACAATAATACCTGCGGTTAACAATGATACTCTGGAAAAGACTATCTGCTCTGGCGCATCTACGGATATTCTGCTAACCGGCAATGTTCCCGAAGTCATGTTTCACTGGACTGCCACACTTACTTCAGGCAGTATTTCAGGATTCTCAGCAGATTCAGGACTGACGATAAACCAAACCCTTTTCAATAACGCCGCAACCTCCGGGGCAATCACTTATCACATCACTCCAAAGATTGGGGATTGTGCCGGTACTCCTGTAAATTATGTTGTCACCGTAAATGTTGGCGATTCAGTGGATGTTTCTATTAATGCCTCCGGCAATACCGTTTGTTTCGGAACGACGGTGACATTTACCGCAACCCCCGTCAATCCAGGGAGCAATCCGGCGTACCAGTGGAAAGTCAATGGAACCGATGCCGGTTCTAACGCTCCGATATTTACATATATCCCGACAAATGGCGATGTTGTGCAGTGTATGTTGACTTCATCAAACACAGTTTGCACTTCCAACAACCCAGCCACTTCTAATTCAATTACGATGGTGGTCAATCCGCTTCAACCGGTTAGTGTTTCCATATCCCCTTCGGCAAACCCGGTTTGCGCCGGAACCCCGGTAAACTTCACCGCAATTCCGATCAATGGCGGAATTATGCCTCAATATCAGTGGAAGGTAAATGGTTTGATCGCCGGAACAAACTCACCGATTTATTCTTATGTACCAGCCAATGGCGACGCGATCACCTGCACCCTGAATTCTAATACCCTCTGTCCTTCGGGAAATCCGGCACTATCCAATTCCGTGACGATGGCGGTAAACCCCGCGTTGCCAGCCGCAATAATCATATCGGCATCATCCAATCCCTTCTGTCCCGGATACTCAGTAACTTTCATGTCCACCGCCATAAATGGCGGGGCAATGCCAATGTACCAGTGGAAAGTAAACACAATCCTCTCAATCCCCTCAATCCTCCCAATCTTTACATACAACCCAAATAACAACGACACCGTAAGCTGCATCATGACCTCCAACCTCAGTTGCGTTACCG
>JBAXRP010000468.1:0-2219 GCA_037131145.1 Bacteroidota bacterium | reverse complement strand
CAACTGGTGAGATTGTTCAATGCGATAAAATCAAAGATGAAGATAAAAATTGGTGGTAAAAAATCTGAAATCTGAAATCTGAAATCTGAAATGTGAAATGTGAAATGTGAATTTTATGCTTTGATAGCCACCCTCCAGAAATTACTATTGAGCCCGGAATATGCTAAAGATGACCTTAGCAGATATAAGAACCAGAGATCTGTGTCATTTTTTACCTCACCGAAATGGAAAAGCAGTTTAATTTATATATTTGCAGATAAACGATAAAATAACATTATGGTTTCACAAAAGAACTTTAACGGATATGATGCAATAATTGCCGAGAAAGTATCTCAATTGCAATATTTTCAAAACAAGAAGTTTTTGATTTTATTAATTTCTTACTGTCAAAATCATCAAATCAAAACGAACCTACGAAACGAAAAGTGACTTTTGAATGGGAAGGAGCGTTAAAAAACATGTATTCAAATATTTCATCAGTTGAATTGCAACATAATATTTGGGAGTTATAACTATGTATTTACTTAATACAAATATACTTTTGGAAATCTTATTAGATCAAACTAACAAAGAGAAATGTAAACAATTTATTAATGCTAATGAAGGAAGTTTAAATATATCAGACTTCTCATTATTTTCAATAGCAATAGTGTTATTTAAAGCAAAGGCATTTGATGTCCAATTTTTGTAGCGAATAAAAATGCCTGATATAGGTAGCGCACTATTTTTTTTCCATCTCGCCTGGCTGAAGTATATAAAAAAGCCAAATGTTGACAATACTATTTCGTTATATCCTCGTTTCCGTTTGTCTTTGCATAGATTTTACCTGCTTTGGTCAGGAGATAGCGCGAAGTCAATCAGGAGATTCATTATCGTCCGACACACTTTGCGTTCAGCAGGATATTTTTGATGTGCTGACGAAAGAGAAAATTCAGCCTCTTGAAATCCCATCGAGGAAAGTCCGCGCCATTATAATTCCACTAATCGGTTCATCGCCTTCAACCGGATTGCAGTTTGGGGCTGGTTCCTCCCTGTCGTGGACATTTGGTAAACATCCCCTTACAAGGCTTTCCGCAGGATCTTTACAGCTTTTATATACCACTGAACGCCAGTTGATTTCGTACATCAGGACAAACATGTTCCTTAACCGCAACCGGGTATTCATTCAAACAGACTGGCGATGGTATTTGTTCCGTTTGCCGACGTACGGACTTGGAACCGGAACTGAAGACAATATCCCTTTTATTCCTGAATACCCTGAAAATAGTGTTAATCACGTAAGTTATGATGGTGGGAAATTTCCAATGAAATATAACTGGATTAAGTTTCACAATGTTGTTTTATTGGAACTGGCAGATCATCTCTATGCCGGGCTTGGGTATCATCTTGATTATTATTATGACGTCAAGGATGTTGACCTGGAACTTGATTCGGTTTATAAGACTGTCACTCCTCACTTTGCCTATTGCGCACTTCATGGGTTTGATCCTGAAAAATATGCCGCTTCGGGCATCAGCCTCAATTTTGCTTATGATACCCGTGATAATATCATCAATGCCTACAAGGGTCTTTTTGTGAACATGAATTACCGGTATAATTTTAAAGATCTCGGAAGCGCCCGCAGTGGCTCTCAGTTTTGGACAGAGTTCAGAACATATATCGGACTATCGGAAAAGATTCCGAGACATTTGCTTGCTTTCTGGGTTTATGGTAGTTTCAAGGTTAGCGGTGAAATACCATATCTCAATTTGATGTCAAATGGATTTGATCAGATGAACTCATCTGGACGCGGTTATGCTCAGGGCAGATGGCGCGGCGAAGACCTTGTTTACGGCGAGGTTGAATACCGGTTTCCGATTTCGCCATGTTCGGGAATTGTTGGCGGAGTTCTTTTTGCCAATGTTACAACTGCATCAAACCGGGATATGAACATTCCGCTGTTTGGCTATCTGAAACCCGGCGCTGGTTTCGGATTGCGTATAATGGTTGGCAAATACGACCGTACCAATATTTTAATAGACTTTGGGCTGGGAGAACTATCGAAAGGATTGTATTTGCAGGCGCAGGAGATTTTTTGAGGATAAACTCTCATTCGCTTCAGGCGAAAGACTGATGCGCTATTTTGAGGTTTCACCTGGATCAGTAACGCCGTTTGGTCTCATCATAGCATCCACTTCCACCGCAGCGAGTCGTTTCCATTCAGGATTTATGAGGCTTTC
>JBAXRP010000467.1:0-2220 GCA_037131145.1 Bacteroidota bacterium | reverse complement strand
ATGCAGTAACAATGACGGTCAATCCAATTCTGCCGGTAAGCGTAACTATTGCAGCCTCGGCAAACCCGGTTTGCGCCGGAACTTCGGTAACATTCACCGCAACTCCCACTAACGGCGGAACAACGCCGGTTTATCAGTGGAAGGTTAATGGATCGAATGTTGGAACCGACAACGCAGTTTATTCATATACTCCCGCTAATGGCGATATTATCGCCTGTTTGCTTTCTTCCAATGCAACCTGCCCGTCAGGAAATCCGGCAACGTCTAATACTGTGACAATGACAGTCAATCCAAATTTACCGGTCAGCGTCAGCATAGCTACCGGCAGTCAGGCTATTCTTTATGAAGATTTCAACTATACGCCGCCGGCATATATCGGGGGCAATGGCAATGCAGGTTCAAGTTCGAACAACTGGACATCTCATAGCGTAACAACCGGTCAGACTACTACAATTGATGTTTTAAGCGGGAATTTATCCTATGTCGGATTAGCTCCGTCAAGCGGAAATAAAGTGTATATGTTTAGCAATGGCAATACGATGTCGCGCGATGTAAACAGGGCGTTTACATATACAGCCACAGCGCTATATTATTCGGCGCTTGTTAATGTTTTGGATGCATCTCAGATACCTACTTTATCTCCGGATTATTTTTTGCATTTTGGGGCAACTTCCGGATCCCCGGTTACTGTATTCGGCGGACGACTTGGTATAAAAAGTGTAAACTCTGCAGCCAATTACCGATTGAGTATCCAAAATACTTCGGGAGGAACTCCAAACTACACGGAATTTGGACAAGACCTAAGCTTTGGAACAACTTACCTCGTTGTTGTGAAATATGACAGAGGCGTTGCGCCAACTGTTGCTTACCTCTGGGTTAATCCTGTTAGTTTAGGAGGCGGCGAACCTGCCGGTTTTGTTTCAAATGCAAGTGGTACTTCGCTCTTTCCTCAATTTGCTTCTATTTGCCTGAGAAATAGCGCCACTACTCCCAAAGTTGAAATTGACGAAATCCGTGTAGGAACTACATGGGCGGAAGTTACTCCCACCGGAAGCCGAATGCCAAACATTACTTTAAACCCTGCATTGCTCCCGGGTTCCACCAATACGATTTGTGCTGGAGCATCAGTAACATTCATTGCAACTCCAACAAATGGCGGAACAACGCCGGCTTACCAGTGGAAGAATAACGGAACAGACATTTCAGGAGCGACAAGCACAAGCTACACATCATCAACTTTAACTGATGGCGATGTGATTACTTGTATGCTTACTTCCAATGCGACCTGCGCTACAGGAAATCCGGCAACATCCAATGCGGTGACAATGACTGTCAACCCAATTCTACCGGTAAGCGTAGCGATTGCGGCCTCGGCAAATCCGGTATGCGCCGGAACATCGGTAACCTTTACTGCCACTCCAACCAATGGCGGTCCCACGCCGGCTTATCAGTGGAAGAAGGGCGGAACCAATATTTCAGGAGCGACAGGCGCAACCTATACCTCATCAACTTTGGCTAATGGCGATGTGATTACGTGTACGCTGACTTCCAATGCAACCTGCGCTACCGGAAATCCGGCAACATCCAATGCGGTGACAATGACGATCAACCCAATTCTGCCGGTTAGCCTAACTATTGCAGCCTCCGCAAATCCGGTATGCGCAGGAACTTCGGTAACATTTACAGCCACTCCAACCAATGGCGGAACGACTCCGGCTTTTCAATGGAAGAATGGCGGAAGCGACGTTGCAGGAGCGACAGTTTCAACCTACACATCATCTACTCTTTCTACCGGGGATGTGATAACCTGTTTGCTAACCTCGAATGAAACCTGCATCTCAGGGAGTCCGGCAACATCCAATTCGGTGACAATGACGGTTAACCCAATTCTCCCGGTGAGCGTGGCTATTGCCGCTTCGGCAAATCCGGTTTGCGCAGGAACTTCGGTTACATTTACGGCAACTCCCACCAATGGCGGAACAATGCCTGCTTATCAATGGAAGGTTAACGGATCGAATGTTGGAACCGATAACTCAATTTATTCATATACTCCCGCCAATGGCGATATTGTCGTCTGTTTGCTTACCTCCAATGCAACCTGTCCGTCAGGAAATCCGGCAACATCCAATACAGTAACAATGACGGTCAATCCAATTCTGTCGGTTAGCGTAACTATTGCAGCCTCGGCAAATCCGGTTTGCGCAGGAACTTCGGTGACTT
>JBAXRP010000466.1:0-2243 GCA_037131145.1 Bacteroidota bacterium | reverse complement strand
TTGACTCATCCACGCTGCAAAAATCGAAGGATGTCAGCAGGTGAACATGCGTAACTCCCAAATCCGCGATCTGATCGATGCCTGTACTCTGCCCCTTGGTGTTTTTTGTCCCTGTCTCAGTCAGTCCGAGGAATTTGCCTTTATGCTGAATTCCTGAGTTAGCTGCGATCGACAGATCACGGACATGCAGCTCATAGAGGATGATATCCGTGGGACTTTTCAGTACCGGCGCCTGGTCCTTTTCCCAGCCTTCAGGATTCGTTTCGCTCAGATCAATGATCTGACCGCGTTTTCCATTTATGCCCACAGCTTTGGCATAAGGATCGGGGTTTTCATCATTCCACTTTCCATCGATCTTTGCCTGGAAAGTATAATAGCAGTTTTTGTGGTCGCCCGATAGTTCTGCCTTCCACACCCCTGATGCGTCCTTCACACAACTTACTTCTTCAATGAGGTCACTCCCCGTTGATGTTTTATAAAGTTTTAGCTTCATCTCCTGGGCTGGCGGAGACCATATTTTCAGGATGGTCCCCGATTTGGCATAATGAATTCCCAGGTCACTGCCCGTGTATACCGGATAATCTTTATAAGGGTTATATGCCAGCGACCCCGGCGTTCCCTGGGCAAAGAGCCCTGATCTGAAAAAGAAAATCACTCCTGACAGAAGGATCAACACAATTATAAGCGCTTTCATTCCTTGTTATTTTAAAATTTTAACTTTCGAGCTCGCACTGATATTGTACTTCCCTGAAAAATTCCCATAATTCACTGCCAGTTCCAGCCTCTGTGAACTGTTCACAAAACAAACATTGCTACCTATGGGCACCGAAGAATAACTCACGCCCATGGTGACAGTAAGATGAGTCGTATCGGATACCAGGCTGAGAAGAGTGCCCGACGGGATCCCCGATACCATAACCAGGGGGATGTTAGTTGTACAATTGCCGAAATTGTCGGTAAAAAGTACTTCGCCCTTGATGGTGTCACCTGAAATTACAGGTTCCTGTATCGGGAACTGAAGTGGCGAGGCACAAACCGGTCCGAATGTCGAAAGAGAAGTCCCTGCCATCAATGACAAGATGGCCCGTTTGTAGAATTCCTCGAACGAAAGACTTGAAGGCTCTGCCCCTCCCAGAACCGCAGGATTTTCAATAAAATAGCAGGTGGTTGCCGGGTGGCTGTGCAGGATACGTGTCGCCAGCATGTTATCAGGTGCAATCAGGAGTTTTCCGTCAGCGGCAAAAACCATTCTCTTACTTCCGGCCCCGGGTTCAACAATGCCTGCAACGATAGTTCCTTTCGGGTAGGCCTGCATACTTATGTTCAGAAGGTATGAACCTTCGAAAACATTAAACGCCTTCGAAGGAAAGAACTCAAGGTTTGCTGTCGGATAAGCTGACCTCACCGCGCCGAGGATTCCAACCATAATGTCGCTGCTGGGATCATTATCGGTCACAATGACAAGAGTTTTAACTGGTTCAGAATAATAGCCTGTTTCGGTTTTGGTACAGGATGTTACAAAAAGGATCAGTAAAACAGAAAGAGATACAATGGACTTTAACGGCTTCATCGCAGATTAGTTTGAGTGCAAAAGGCTGATGAGAAACAGAATGCGCAAAAATATGAAAATACATTCAATTTGTTCATATTTAAGCTTGATAATCCCTGCTTATTCTGCGGCATCAATGAATTCATCGGCATCTTCGTAGGCTTCAGTCTTGCGGCCTAGGAACGGGAGCACTTTACCTGCAATCATACCGAGTGAAAAAGCGAGGACTATCGTTATCACCATACCAAGAAGCTGCTGTTTTATTTCGAGCCCTTTCACAATTGGCAAAGCGGCAAAACCCCCTATAAGGCCAGGGATCCCGTGCAGATTGGTTACTCCGCAGGTGTCGATAATCTTCATCAGCTTCTGCTGCCTGGCCTGAATGACAGCAAAACCGAAGGTTGAGATGGCACCGGCAATTATACCAATAATTATTGCTTCGGAATGCGTGGCATCAGCACAGGCCGATCCTATCGCAACCCCTCCTGCAAGAGCCGCATTTGCTATGTCGGCAATGCTGATCTTTTTACGAAGCGAAACTGAGACCAGGTATGTGGTAATAGTCGATCCGCAGAGGGCGAGGATCACATTCACCACCGTGAGGGGCATCTGCTCGGGTGTTACCAGGGCTGCGCAGAAACTAGGCCAGAATACCCACAAGATCATACTTCCGAGCATGGAATACCGGTCAGAG
>JBAXRP010000465.1:0-2262 GCA_037131145.1 Bacteroidota bacterium | reverse complement strand
GAACCGGGAACTTTCTAAACAAAAGTACTGTCCCTGACTGGCAGAAATGATTTAGTTAAGTGAACGAAAGGAATTGTTTAGTAAACGCCGGGGTTGGGTTAGTGAAAGCGGAAATTATCTTTTTGCCACCGGTATCCCGAATTCAACCCTTGTACCGCAAGGTTGTCCTGAAACATCTTTCAGGTCGATGATCTCCATGCGGATTTTATTTTTCAGTTTTTTATTGAGGATATCGAGCCGGTCGCGGGTGATGGATATGGCCATAGAGCGATGCCTGATCTGTTGCCTTGATTCAATTTCGTGGGCTTTGTCGCGGCCAACGCCGTCATCCTCCACCACAACCCGGATAAGTCCGCCTTTTAGCTGGAACCGGACCTGGATATAGCCGGGCGTTTCTTTGTATCTGATGCCGTGTTCTAACGCGTTTTCAATAAACGGCTGGGCGAGCATCGGTGGGATCAGCATATTTTCCAAATCGAAATTTTCATCAACGGTTATGCTGTAATCAAATTTCCCCGAATACCGGACTTTCTGTAATTCAAGGTAATTTTCGATGGTGCTGATCTCCTTTTCAAGCAGCACATACTCCTCCGTTGAATTATCGAGGATATTCCTTACCAGTTGTGAGAACCGGGAAAGATAGACGGTTGCCTGTCCGGAATTTTCATTGATCACGAAATTCTGGATGCTCGCAAGGGAATTGAAAATAAAATGAGGGTTCATCTGCGTACGGAGCAACCGCTGCTCCATCATTACCGAACGCTGTTCGGCCTTTAATTTTCTTCGCTGGAAAAGGAGTAGCAGGATAATGCTGACAAGTAAGATTCCTGCACCGGTGACAATGAAAATGTTCCTGGTGCGGGAGAGTTTCAGCTTGTTCAGTTCATTGGACTGCTCAAGGTTTTTTACCTTTTGTGCCTGCTTCACTGCTTCATCCTCAGCAATAAGCAATTCAAATTGCCGCCCCTGCAACGTTGCATTCATCGTATCCCTCGAACTGTAAAATAGTTGCAGATAATCAATGGCTTTTCTGAAATCTCCTTTTATAAGAGCCAGATTAAACCGGGCATGATACATGTCGTTGCGCTGTTGCTGGATCAAATAATATTGGAATATTTTATGGAACGGATCGTTGAGACCATCGGCAATATAGGTGTTGGAAAATTGAAAAGGCTCATTTAATCTGGCTTCACTGATGTCGAGGTCACGCCGGGCTTCATCGTATTTGCCTTCTTCAATGTCGATCTCGGCAAGATAATTCTTGATCCTCGATTGCAAATAACTGCTTCTGATTTTCAATGCAGAACGGTAGGCTATATCATAATAAATCCTTGCAAGGGTTAAATCGCCGGTAAATTCGAACAGCGGGCTGCTCCTGTCATAAAAACCAGCAAAGTTGCTGTTGATAATCGCGATGAGCTCATCATTCTTCAGCGTTGTTGCGAGCCTCAGCGCCGAATCGCTATAAACCAGCGAAAGTTGTTTCCTTCCGGGCGACTTGGTTTCATCAAGATAGAACGTCCCGACTACCATTAAGGCATACGCCTCCAATAAACGATCGTTATATTTTCGCGAATAGTCAAGCAATTTGTGCCCGTTGATTTGAGCGCTGTCGAGGGGTCCTTCCCTTAAAAAAAATATGGTAATGCCCATGGCATCGTAAACGGCAGGGAAGGATTTTTCATCATGAGCCGACTGATAACAGGCAAGCGCTTTGCGGTAATATATGATGGCCTTGTCGCTTCTCTTAATAAAGAAATTAATGTGCCCAAGCATGAGGTTTACATCGCCCATCTCTTTGTAAAAAGGACCCTTTTCCAAAACCGATTGGGCAGATAAATACGATAAAAGCGCATTTTTAAAATCCATTTTGAAATAAAAGGCATTGCCTGAATTGTATTTTGCCACCCCGGCTTGCTTCTGGTTTCCGAATTGCGTTGCCAGGCTCAATGCCCGGGTTGAAAACATGACAGAGGAATCGAAATTTCCCTGGGCGAACCGAAAGGCAAGGTTGTTCAGTACATCGATCCGGCTTGCAATCCCCGAACCCGGCAATAAATTCAACAGGCTGTCGATGGTATGTCGTGAATCATTGTCGAAATTTTGGGAGGATGCATTGAAATGGAAAAGAAAAAAAAGAAGAATGAAAAAGAATCTGCGCATGTTAAGTATTGTGTCTGTCAATCTAAAAAAGTCTGCATCAAGCTTTGAACCTTGAACCTTGAACCTTGAACCTCGAACCTTGAACCTTGAACCTTGAAC
>JBAXRP010000464.1:0-2306 GCA_037131145.1 Bacteroidota bacterium | reverse complement strand
ATGTTATGTTAATTAGCCCCGTACTCGTCGTACTGAGGGTAGGGGAGGGTCGGAAAAGCGTTGTCTGCTGTCTTCGCAGCATGCTATAGTCAACGGAATGAGACCAGTGGAAAAATAATTCCGAAAACTGTAGAGCATCTTGCATAACAATAGCCGATGTTGTATTTTTGAAGTGTCATTAGCCATAGGTTTCTTGACGTGGTGGGCCGCATTACCTTAATTGCGGCTTTTTTTTGGAGAATTGTTCCATAGTTTTAAACCACATTTCTAAACATTTTCAAAAATGTTTAGTGTTTTCTAAACTTTATGTATATCTTTGCAGAGAAATTAATACAAGTCCATGGCGCCATTGAGAATTTCACAAGCTCAAGGTTAATTGGAAAAACATGAAAACACAGGAAGAATTGATGCGCAGCCGGGGTTACTGGATGGCACAGATTCAATTGGATTTATTTAAGCATGTGGAAGAATACATGGTTAAAAATAATCTCAACAGGAGTCAACTTGCAGAAAAACTTGGTGTTACAAAAGGATATATCAGTCAGGTTCTTAATGGTGAGTTTAATCATCGGATTGCCACTTTTGTTGATCTCGCCCTGGCTATTGGGAAGGTACCCAAGGTTGAGTTTGAGGATTTGGAAGAGATGGTGGTGAATCAGCGGAAGGTTAGCCACTAAAACTTCAGGTACTATCCTTGGTCAATTTTTTTTTTACGATTTACAGACCAGGTGAATTATTTCTTTCGGGAAAAATTAATGATGGGCAAAAAACAGCAGTTATAGAATCGACTTCTTCTCAGGTAAAAACAACAAAATAGCCAACATTCATTCTTTCAAAAAGCAATATTATGATAAAAATGGATCCAGCAGACCAAGTTATTATTCGAAACATTCTGAATGGCTTAGGTTTACCTTTTAACCATTGGCTGCTTGAAATGGTGGGCCGCATTACCGTAATTGCGGCTTTTTTTTTCAACGAAAAACAACTGATTATTTTTTATCCATCATAAACGTAGTCGGATCGAGGATCGGCATGATCGCGTTGTGAAGAAATGTGCCGCGAAAGAATGAAAACATCAATCCCCGGGTGGTTGAAAGGGATACTGAATTCAGGGTGACGCCGAATGGTTCCGGTAATTCGACGGATTTTGTGTCGGGGTTGATGAATTCTGATAGGTTTTCGACGTCGTAAAGACAACTTGATTTGAGTTTCCCGAAAAGTTGTTCACGGTCTTCGTTGAGGACAGATACAGAGCATATTACGATAACTATTCCTTTTTCAGCAACGATTCTGTGTTCCAGGTTAATGTCGAATTGAAATACCGTTTCTTCGCCCAAGGGAAGTTTGGGTGAATTGATGCATGTTTCCAATAATTCGATGGCTCTGATTTGAAATTTCATCGCGAGGGTCTGATTTTTTTTCATGCCTGTGCAAACGGTTGATTTGAATAATTTCTCATGGATGATAATGCCCGGTGGTAATTTGAATAGGAATCATTTTGGCTGTTCAATATTTCCTTCATGAAATCATTGCTGGCGGATGCACATACCTTCTGACTGACAGAGCCATGGAATTGAACAACCACTGTTTCCTGCTGCTCAACCTGGCTGAGTAGATTGATGTCCAGGGCATGGCCAATCTCAATGAGGGTGTCAACTGTAAAATTGTGGGTTCCGGAGAGCCATTTGGTGACAATTGATGGATTGTTTTTGCCAACTGCTTTCAGGAGGTCGTTATTTTTCCATTTCTTTGCTTTCATGGCATCGGCAATTTTGGCTGCCAGGAGCATTTTAGTGTCCACTTTTTCTTGCTCCAATGGATCTATTGAATCCATCAGATCATCAATTAATTTGCTTGCGTAGGTTTCCATGATTTAATTTCATTTATAAATGAAATTCTATTCTATTCAATAAACCTGTCAAACAGCGTTCTCTTATCATCATTAACTATAACGGAGTAAATATAGGCCTTATCTCCGCTAAATGTTGAAAGTTTGACCAGTTTACACTTCATCTTCTAATTTGGATTGCAAAGGTACAACATTTTACTTATAAGTGAAATAAAATTTCATAAAAACTCTAAATAATCTTTTTCCGAGGGGGTAAAACTGTATTTGACAACGCTTGGTTATTGTCAAAACGAGCCTTTTTATTGCTTGATGACCTTCCTCATCCCGGTTTCATTGCCCCGGGTTACCCGGAATAGGTATAACCCAGAGGTTTGATCAGCAATAGTGAACACGTGCTTCTTCCCGGAATGAAATTCCTTTTCCATGATAAGTGATCCCATCAGGTTGAATAATTGAA
>JBAXRP010000463.1:0-2318 GCA_037131145.1 Bacteroidota bacterium | reverse complement strand
TAACCCAACTTGCACCCCGACACGGGACATGAAAAAAATATCATTTTACAAAACACGCATAATCAATCATATAGAAAATAGGGCTTAAAATATTTTCGGGTCATCAATTTGTATATGCCTGATAATCAAGTATGATAATTTTGAAAGTGCTTTGTAGTCCCCGAAAATGATTTGCATTGTCCCGCAATTGTTTGTATCTTTGCCGCATGTTTATTAAAACAGTACCCAAGAAGGACAAAGGCACCGGTAAAATTTACCGATATTACCGGTTGTGCCAGAGTTACCGCCAGGGCAACAGTGTCCGCCACAGGAATATCCTGTCCTTGGGGACATTGGACGAACTATCACATTATCAAGACTATAAAGATTTAGCAGACCGCATCGAGCAGCTCATTACCGGGAACCAATCCTTGTTTGGCTGTGCCAACCCAGTTGTTGAACAACTTGCCCAGTCATTTTCCAAACTGATCATCGACAAGAAACTCATCGACCGGCCCCCGGCGAGGGAGGAAGGAAAAACCCTGCACACCATTGATTTGGACAGCGTGGCGATCGAGAATGCCCGGGAGATAGGCGGTGAATCGCTTTGTCTGCAAGCCCTTGACCAGCTTGACATTGGGGGGTGCCTCCAACAGGCCGGGTTCGGGGGCGATGATATTGGCCTTGCCAAGGCGCACATCATCGGCCGGGCGCTTTTCCCAGCCTCGGAACATGCTACCGCTGATTGGATGAAGGACAACAGCGCGATATGCGAGATCCTGGGCATAGACGCCAACAAGATAAGCCGTCACAAACTGTACCGTATCAGCCGTATGTTGAGCAACATACATGAGCGCATCGAATCTTACCTGTCGGACAAGACCAACAATCTCTTTAATTTACAGGACAAGATCATCCTATATGACCTTACCAACAGCTATTTTGAAGGCCGCAAACTGTCAAGCATCCTGGCCGCCTTCGCCAAAAGCAAGGAAAAAAGACAGGACGCCAAACTGATCACCCTGGCATTGGTGGTCAATGTGGAGGGCTTTGTCAAGTACAGCAAAATATACCGGGGCAACATTGGGGAGATAACGACCCTTGAGATCACCATTGACGATCTGAATTCCAGGGGCGCGTTCGCCACGGGCAGCAAGCCCATGGTGGTGATGGATGCCGGGATCGCAAGCGAGGAAAACCTGTTGATGCTGCGCAACAAGGGATATGATTACCTGTGCGTCGCCCGCGGGAAGTTCAAGGATTACTCGGCCGTGAAAAAGGACAATGGGCCAGTGATGATCACCGATAAGCGCAAAAGCCCCATCGAGCTGGTGATGATCGAACAACCAGGGATCGATGACCTCCTGCTATTTGTCCGGAGCGAGAAAAAAGCAAAGAAAGAAGTGTCGATGCACGAAAACTTCACCGCCCATTTTGAAGAGGGGCTGACCCAGATCTTGCATGGCATAAAACATAAAAATGGCACGAAAAAAGCAGAAAAAGTTTGGGAACGCATTGGCCGGCTCAAGGAGAGGTACCCCAGCGCCCATAAGTTCTACGAACTGCAGTTGACTTCTGAAAAAGGTGTTTCCACCAATTTGGAATGGAAAAAAATCATCCCCGTTGGCCGTAAACAAGAAGGGATCTATTTTCTCCGGACATCGGCCAAACAGGTTGATGAGCGCGTGTTTTGGGACATTTATAATACCATACGCGAAATCGAATCTGTTTTCCGCACCCTGAAAACCGATTTGAAAATGCGGCCCGTATTCCACCAGACCGATGAAAACACCATTGCCCACCTGCACCTTGCAGTATTGGCCTACCAAATGGTCCATACCATCAGGTACCAGTTGAAAGCCAAAGGCATCAACCACGACTGGTCGCACATTGTCCGCATCATGAACACTCAAAAAGCGGCAACGGTGACCATGAAGGACAAAAACGATCAAAAGATATTCATCCGTAAATGCACCATTCCCGAACCTAAAGCCACCGAGATTTATAATGCTTTAGGCTATAAGCCTTACCCATTTCTCAGAAAATCCGTGTTACCCGAAACGGTGGATCGAAAAAGCCAATCACTAGGTACAGGCTAAGTTTCAAGCGCTGGGGTGCAAGTTGGGTTAATCGATTGCCAATATTTTCCTCCAAATCTTTTGCGTTGTTCTTCGATTCAATCACAAGAAAAGAATTTACCTCCTGGGAATTAATTTGAATAATATGGTCAGGACGTTTTGCCTTAGTTGCTGAAACTCTTGGCAAAGAAGTCCAACGATATTCGGTTTTATCAGAAAAATCCCAATAAGAAATTCCGCTCCAATCACCACCTGGAGGAT
>JBAXRP010000462.1:0-2321 GCA_037131145.1 Bacteroidota bacterium | reverse complement strand
GAATTGCATTTTCAACCTGATATTTCTGGTTTATTGAATCAACGTATCTTCTGGCTATTTTTATTGCTTCGTTTTTATCCATTCCCTGAGTAATTTTATGCTTGTTATCCACAGGTCAGTAAACTCAGCAGTACATTTTTTATAAAAATACAAAAATTTCCTGTCTCAAAACCATTTCGATGGGATACTCCCATTCCGTGGATTTCAAATATTGATTGTCTTTACAAGACAAAAAAGCCAACATGAACACAGCCACGATCAGGCAGAAATTGCATGAATATATCAGCACAGCAGATGATAAAAAAGTAAAGGCAATCTGCACGATCATCGAAAGTGATTTGAATGAAATATATGAATGTTGGAATGACAAGGACTTGATAGCTGAGCTTGATTTGCGGTCGGATGATTTAACCAGCGGCAGGGATAAAGGGTATATGATTAACTGAAGGTTGCCTTCTGCCGCAATCTGAATTCTTCCATGGCTTTTTTTAAGAAGTCCAGATATTTCTGCTTGTCAAGCAAATATTGCTCGGTTAACTCACACCGGACTTTCCGCATAAATTCAACAGCATGAAATTCATCTTCCATTCGTGCCTTATTCTTCTTCATATGTAACCTCCTTTGGCGTTCTGATATCAATGGTCGAAAAACCGTATTTTAAATTAATAGAGTTGTATTGCCTGATACGAAAAAAGTTATCCATATGCCTGAAATTCCAGCTAACCAGGCTATCAACTTTAAGGATGCTTGCCACAGCAATAATTGCCATCACTAACACAAAACCCAGAACAAATCATCTGCATATCTGCAGGAAACTTTCGCCCACCGTGTATTTATACTCCTTGCTGAACTCTTTCGTAAACCGAAAAATCCCTGCCAGCAAATCGTAATTGCCTTATGAACCTGAAACCTTTCCACGCCCATCCCCCCCTTCTCCTACAAGGAGAAGGGGACGGGGGTTGAGGTGGTTTTGAAAAGAAAGGAGCCGGGGGTTGAGGTTGTTTTTCGAAATATTTCGCCGTCGCACGCCCCATACCCCAAAAAATTTCAAATAGTCAAAGTTTCTAATAGTCTTAAAAATCCCGCAAGCAACGGACAGAAAACCCGTAACCCTTATTATCGTAAATTCTGCCCACAGTGCCGTAGTCGAAGTGCATGAACCAGAACCAGGCATAGCTCGTAAGGATTTCGGTAGAACTCCAACAGTAGCCGTAGATGCCAATGAAGTTGAACGTGCCACTGGTGTAGCGGTCGCCTGCCGGGACGGCAGAAAAGCCACTTTCGTTGGTTGCCCCGCCATTTGGGGATTCCCATAACCCAGTGCCGGCTTGTATCGTACCGGTAGTTTTCATTTTCCCGCCGGCTACACTTGTTCCTCCAAGAAAATCAGTTACCACTGTCCACTGTGCATCCGTTGGAACATGCCAGCCGGCAGGACATATTCCTTGCACTCCGGCAGTGGTTACATATTGCATCATCTCGTTCCATTGGTATAAGCCACCGTAAATATTGCAGTTCAATTCAAGGTCGTTGTAACAATACTTTTCAATGATTCCGTTATTGGTTTGATTGATGGAACCATTGATTTTTGTGCCGATGTTGAGATTTTCCTTCAGCCAGCATTGGGCGCCGATTTGAACGGTGTTGTAAGTTTGTCCGCCATAAACAATAGTAGGGTTTCCAGGGCAGGGAGAACCGGCGGGTAAGGTTGTGGTGACAATCAGTTTCACCTTTGCCTGAGTCGAAAAAGTGTTCGGGAAACTCTGAAGTCCATTCCAGATGATGTGCTTTCCAATTCCTGAGGTTATTGGACCAGTGTCACCGGATAAAAACGTTTGTGGAACAGAGGCAAAGGTTGTTCCACCATTAAAACTGGCTTCAACGGCAATGTAGTAGGCGCTTGCCGTACCAGCCATTGTGAAATTAATATCGGTCAAACCGCTGCCATCGGTTCGTTGGGACACCTGAATATTAGTAATGGTGACGGATTGGGAAAACAGAGATGAATTAAATGTGGTCAAAAAAATGAGAAATAGAAACTGCCTGTTCATGTTGATTATTTTTTAAATCCGCCAGCCTTTAGCCAAATAATTTAAACTAATGAACGCTAATCAAAAAGACCAAAACAAAAGGGAAGTATTCTGCCAGTCGAATCCGCAGATGCCGCAGCGCTTTCGACATCTGTGTTTCCACTGTTTTCACCGATATTCCGAGTTTATCGGCGATCTGCTGGTATTTCAGGTTTTCAAAGCGGTTAAGGATGAAGACTTCCCGGCATTTTTCTGGAAGTTCACTAATTGCTGCATCAATTTGTTCACGGA
>JBAXRP010000461.1:0-2335 GCA_037131145.1 Bacteroidota bacterium | reverse complement strand
AATATTGAACCTTGAATCTAATTTGAAAAGAAAACAATTTTCAATTTATTTTTATGAATTTGTAACATTTCGCAAATCACACTGTCCATTGTCTAAAATCAGGAGAATTGGAAAGTAAATACGTCAATATTCACCAGAAACTTATTGACGACTGCGTTACGGGCAACCGCAAGGCGCAATTCGAAATATATAAGAAATACTACAAAGCCATGTTCAACACCAGCCTGCGTATAGTAAACGATACCGCCGAAGCAGAAGATATTCTTCAGGAATCTTTTCTCGACGCCTTCCGGCGGATTGGAAGCTATACTGGCGAAGGAAGTTTCGGCTCATGGCTGAAGCGTATTGTAGTCAACCGTTCTCTCGATTGCCTTCGTAAATCCAAAGACTTTGTTTCGCTCGATGAAATTGGCGTCGATATTCCTGACGATTCAGATCAGATCAGTGAGGAACAGCTTCAATACCGCGTAGCCGAGGTGAAAAAAGCTATTTCCCAAATGCCAGAAGATTTCCGGGTAATCCTGTCGCTGGTTCTCTTTGAAGGATATGATCATGATGAAATCTCCGGGATTCTGAATATTTCCAACCAGTTGTCGCGTACCCGTTATTCGAGGGCGCGACAGAAATTGTTGAGTCTTTTGAAAGAAAAAAGTTTTATAAACGCCTTCAGCGAAAATTAAGATGTCGAACCTCCAGAAATTTATCAGAGAACATCGGGAAGAATTTGATGATTCCGAACCTTCAAATGACCATTTTGAACGGTTTGCCGCATTGCTGGATGAAGAGTCCGAAACTAATATCCCTGCCCGCAACCGATCCCAAATGTTGAAAATTGCCGCGCTGATTCTGCTGCTAATCGGATTGAGCGCTATCATTTTTGATTTTGCTACGCAGCAGATTCGTACCCGGTTTTCATCCTATCAAACCAACTCTGAACTTCCCGACGAGCTCAGAGATGTAATCCGGTATTACGATAACCATGCCAATGTTCAACTTGCCGCGCTTGGAAATCTCACCGTCGGGAATAAAGACGCCGTTGCATTGAATGAATCGGTTTTACGGGAAATAGGTATTCTCGACGCCTTAACGGCTGAATTGAAAATCAACCTGAAAGACAATCCGGGAAATGAAAGAATTGAAGCAGCCATTATCCGGAATCAGCAAATGAAGGAATCCATCCTGAATACCATTATTAACGAAATATCAAATAAATCAAGATAACTAAAATTTATCATTATGAAAACCATACTAAAAATTGCTATTTTTACTCTGATGTTCATTTTTCTTCTCGGAATTAAGGGCGCCAAAGCTCACGAGGAATACAAGAAAGTGATTAAAAAAGAGTTTCAGGTAAATGCTGATGCACAACTTACCATCAATAACCGGTTTGGCAAAGTTCATTGTGCGAATTGGGATAAAAACACGATAACCGTAGAGGTGACTATTACTATTGACGCATCCGACCAGGAATCTGCCGACAAAAGGTTAAACCGTATTGCCGTGGATTTTACCGACTCGCCTTCACTGGTAACGGCTACAACCAATATGAATGAAGGGAAAGGTAGCAACAATGGACATTTTTCAATTGACTTTATGATAAACATGCCCACTACGAACAACCTTGATGTGACCAATAAGTTCGGCGATATTTTCATCAATGAAATCCAGGGAAAAACCCGGATTGACCTGGGCTACGGAAACCTCGATGCCCGGAAACTTGAAAATTCCGACAATCTGCTCGATATAAAATTCAGCAATGCCCGTGTAAACTGGATGAAAGGAGCTGTGGTTACGCTGAAATATTCCAATTTGACACTTGATTATGCAGGAAGTTTGCGGCTCAATTCGAAGTTTTCAGATCTTGACGCCGAAAAGATCATTGCCCTGAATGTTGAAATGGAAGGAGGAAAATTGAACATGGAAAATTCGTCGGCAGTTGAAAGCAAAGCAAAATTTTCCGATCTCGACATACAGAAGATAGAGCAGAGTCTGAACCTCGATATACAATATGGTAACTGCGATGTTCATGAGATGCCGTCGGATTTTACTTCTATCACCATTCAGAATAAATATGGCGATGTTTCGATCGGACTGGGCGAGCAGGCAAAATATAGTATCGACGCCGATCTGAAATTCTGCGACCTTGATTACCCTGAAGACAAAGCCAGATTTTCATACCGCTCCACTACACCTACCGCAAAATCTTACAAAGGTATCATTGGCGAAACAGAGTCGCCAGTTTCAAAGGTCATTGTAAAAAGCGAGTATGGAAATATAAGTTTGAGTCCCCTCCGAAAAGGGGGTTTATAACAAAACGTAAATATTAATTGCAATC
>JBAXRP010000460.1:0-2346 GCA_037131145.1 Bacteroidota bacterium | reverse complement strand
TGAACAGCCAGTATGAGGGTACTGCGGAGATATTGGAGTTTAATTCCAATCAGGATGTCATAATTCATTTACTGTCGAAACCAGAGGAACTTTCCTATAAGCAGGTTCGATCTATTCTTGATCATACTGTCAAATTTCCGGACGGTGTGGAATCGGAGTTGTTTTCTATCGCCCTTGATATTTATGTTGATAGAAAATACTATATTTACGAAGGGTTGGAAGAGCTTGAGAAGACTGATGATGTTGAAATGAGCATCCGGGTCCGGGGCAAAGCATTCAAGCAGGAGTGGGAAGATTTTAAGGCGGATGATGAGGCCGAATATGCTCGGCAGATTTACGAATCAATGTCTTATTACCCTTCGAAAGAGGAATGAGCAAGCGAAGAAGGGTTTTGGGGTGGATTCGGGTGATACACCCTTAGTCTCGCGCCCCCGCCAGGGGGTCAGCCGTGAACTCTGAACCGCGTGTGCCCCTCAGGGGCATGAACCTTTCGCCTTTGTCCCTATGCCTACTTTTCAATTTCAAACTTTGATTTTTCCGCGCCGCAGACTGGGCAGTTCCAGGAATCGGGGATTTCTTCAAACCGGGTGCCGGGGTCGATGCTGCTGTCGGGGTCACCTTTTTCGGAATCATACACATAACCGCAAATGGTGCAGACATATCGTTCAGCGGCTGGTTTCGGTTTGGCGGTTGCCACGTCCTGATCGTACGTCGGCGCGGTCTTCGGGGATTTGCCGCCTTTGACGTTTTGATAATAGGCGTAAGTCATTGGTTTTCCTTCGCCTATCAGATCCGCCTCGACGACCTTGCCCAGAAAGATCGTGTGCGTTCCACAATCGAGTTCGCCTTCCACTTCCGCTTCGATAACGCCTATGGTGTAGTCCAAAATGATGGGCACGCCGGTTAGCCCTGGCTTTGTTTTGACATCTTTGAGCTTATCAACATCGCGACCGCTTTTAAAACCAAACAGGCCGATGAACGTCATTGGCGCGGCTTCCGATATGATAGAAATCGTAAATTTTCGGCTGCTCTTGATCAATTCATGGGTGTAATTTTCCTTATTGATGCAGACGGCCACCGTGGCGGGCTTGGAGGTGGCCTGAATAATGGAATTAGCAATCTGGCCGTTGAATTTTTCATCCTGACCGGATGTGACGATATATAGGCCGTAACTGATGTGATGAAGGGCTGCTCTGTTCATTTTTTCTTTCCTCTTTTCCGGATTAATTTTATGGGGCAATCTTATAACCGAGTTTTATTTTCCGCGCTACGAAATTTCTTTAAGGGTTTTTTCTTTTGACAAATTGCGGTTTCTCTTATAGTGATTTCAAATGCTAAAGTTTTTGCCATTTTATCTGATCGGACCGGGCATGTAAACGCTGGATTAAATACAAAGAAACCTTCTCGCTCCATACACATTGTTGATCCAAAAGAAAGAGAATAAATCATGATGACTTATCAAGAATTTATGCAGAAAAAATCCTTTAACTTTGAAGAGATTCTGGCTTTCGCCTATGGAACCCTCGTCTCGGATCCACCGCCTTTTTTTGACGCACGGCTGCCCGCGCCGCCGTTTCTCATGGTGGACCGCATAACATTGCTGGAAAGTAAAGGGAATGCCGGGAAAATAATCGCTGAACAGGATATTCGGCTGGATGCTTGGTATTTTCAATGCCACATGCCGGGCGACCCGGTGCAGCCTGGATGCCTGGGGGTGGACGCGATCTGGCAGTTGCTGGGTGTTTATTGCATCTGGCGCGGGGCGCTGGGCACGGGTCGAGCGCTGGGATGCGCCGATGTGTTTTTTAACGGTCAGATACGCCCATACAATAAATTGGTTCGGTTTGAAATCGATGTGCGGCGTTTTTCACGTTTGAAGGAATCGGGCGCGTCCGTGGTGATCGGGGACGGTCGGATTTATGTGGACGATGAACTTATTGCCACTGTGGGACAGGCTCGTACCGGCGTTTTTAAAGATATTGTGTATCCTGATTATCCAAAGCGATCGAAAAATTCCGTTGGCGGGATTATGCAAAGGTAAAGAGAATGAAATTGTTTGGAGCAAATAAAATATTGAAAATCTTTCCCGATTGGGGCTATGATCTCCCGATTTTTTTAAATCCCGCTGTTGCGGGACGAGCGTCAATTCTCCGCAGCGAGCTCGCGATATAATGACGTTCATTTCATGCCTCGACAGCTTGCTGCGAGGTGGTTGATTAACTTGATTGGCTGGGACAGGTTTTGAACATTATAAAAAAAACGGCTCTTTATTTAGCCCGGAAGAAGTATTGCAGAACCGCGATTGAGGATCGCGCCGATCTGTCGGCCATTCGGGAAAAGCCGACG
>JBAXRP010000459.1:0-2360 GCA_037131145.1 Bacteroidota bacterium | reverse complement strand
CCCGCGTCATTCAAACCGGAGGCGTTTCCTGCCGTGACCGTGCCGTCTTTTTTGAAAACGGGTTTGAGTTTGCCTAGGCTTTCCATGCTGGTGTCGGCTCTGGGATGTTCGTCTCTGTCGATTATGACCGGACCTTTTTTTGTTTTGACTTCCACCGGCACAATTTCATCTTTGAACCAGCCGTTTTTAATGGCTTCGCAGGCTCTCTGATGGCTCATCAGCGCCCATTCATCCTGCTCCTGGCGAGAAATTTTGTATTGGTCAGCAATATTATCCGCCGTAATACCCATGTGATAACCCAGAAGTGCATCCACCAGACCACCGATCATCAAGCTGTCCTGAATCTTTTCACCATCACTCAACCGGTAACCTTTGCGGGCGCCGAAGAGCAGATAGGGGGCGTTGCTCATGCTTTCAATGCCGACCACAGCGCCGATGTCAATCTTGCCCAGCATGATCTCCTGTGAAAGTAATTCGGAGGCGCGCATGGAAGAGGGGCACTGCTGATGAACGGTAAAAGCGAAAGAATCCACCGGCAGTTCCGCACCCAGAGCAATGTGACGGGCGCTATTTCCCGGCGCGCCGGCCTGATTGCACTGGCCGGCAATTACTTCCTGTACCAGGTTTTTGTCAATACCGGTCTTGGCGATAGCCGCCTGTAAGACCGTCACGCCCAACTGAACGGGAGTCAAACCTGAAAGCGACCCCATATAATCTCCAATTGCCGTTCTGGCTCCACTAACAATGACAACTTCTTGCATAACTTTACCTCTCTTCTCTTTTTTATTTAAATGTATTTTAAGCTTTTCGGATAAGCAGCGGTCATTCCTCAAATGTATTTTCGACCCATTTCATGTTCAAAAAGCATAACGGTAATTGGAGCATCATGGGGAATGTCGACTTTCGTGAGTGCCGGGATTTGCATTTAAAATGCCAGAATGTCTTCACGATTCATTTTTGATACTGATTTTCCGGATTGATATTCTTTCTTTTCATTTTTATTCGGACTTCAATGGGCCTTTGTTTTAAAGCTCCCCATGGATTAATCTCTTTTCAGCAGTTCCAATCTCTCTTTGGTGGCAGTTGCTTTATGCCGTTCCCCTTTTTCCAAATAATGCGCTTGCAGTTTATAGAGATAAGCCCAGAGCGGTCTGCGCCAACCGTTAGCCGACGCGGTGGAAATGCCGATTTGCAGAATAGTCTCATCGAAGGGTAAATACTGCACCCATACACCACAGGCAATCAGGCGGGAAAGCGGATCGTCAATGACGGCAATCTCGCGGGCAGCCAGCGCTAAATCTTTAGCTAAAGTAGCCTTCAGAACACCACCATAAAGGAACGGCAGCGCCTTAGGATCAACAGCGCTGAAATTGCCCTTTAAAAAATGGCAGTAAGCCATATCGGACACATCATGTTCTAATCGGTAAAGTTTTGCAAACTCGCTTGAGTCAAAACTTTCCAGTGACGCTGTATGCAGGGCATATTTAGTCAAATAGGCAATGGTTAAAAGGCTCAAGTTGTTGCCGGCGGCGATTTCTCTTCTGGCTTTAACAAAATGAGGCTCGGTGGATTCTTCCTTGCCGGTCAAGAAACTGGTTTTGTAATCGCCAAGTTGCCGGTAGGCGTTGCCCTTCCAATCGGGAACCGGTGTAGCCGCTCCGCAGGCACAAATCAATAAGGAAAATAGTAAAGATAATATCTTTTTCATGGGACTTTAAACTCCGGGGCTTTTTTCACCCCTATAATCGCGTCCAGTTTTTTCACGGCGTCCACAACCGTTTTCAAGGTGTCGTCAATATCGGAACGAAGAATATGTAAATTTTTTGTTCCTTCCGATGTATCCGTACTTATTTTATTAATATTATCAACGGTTTTATCCAGTTTTTGCAGTTTATCGACAATATCCCGGAGTATGACGTTGACTTGAGGCAGAGTGCCGTTCTTTCCATAGATCTCATTATCTGTCTTATCCGCCATTTTATCCACTTTCGTAAGGATGCGGTCGACATTGGTTGTAATATCTTTAAGTTTTTTCAGAGAATCATTCAGGGCTTTGATGCTTTCCTCGTCGGAGACGGCCATTTCTACGAGAGATTTTTTTGAGGCCAGGTTTGTGGTAATTTTTTCAGCATTGCTCAAAATACGATGAAGATCTCCTTTGGAATCGGACAGATTGCTCGTCAGGCGTTCGACGTTGTCGGCAATCTGGGTCACTCTCTCCAAAGCAGGTTCTATTCTGGCAATGGCACCATTAATATCATTGACAATGATAACTTCCGGAATCTTTTTTTCGTCCAACGGCGGGCTGTTCAAGTTAGTGGTGTTCACAACAATGCGGGCTGAGCCGATCAACGGCCGAT
>JBAXRP010000458.1:0-2370 GCA_037131145.1 Bacteroidota bacterium | reverse complement strand
TGTCTCCAAATCCTACTGACGGACAGGTTACAATCAGTTTTACCGCCACAGGAAATGAAAAAATGGATGTTGAAATTTCGGGTTACGACGGACGGGTTGTTTGGAATGCAGCGATTACATCTCGTTTCGGTTCCAATTCATTAAAAGTTGAAAACCTTCGTTTACAAGCAGGAATATATCTGGTCAGGATGAAGACAAGCGCCGGAAATCTGGTAAAAAAATTGATCATAAGATAGAAGTTGAAAAGGGTATTATGCAATACTGAATAACCTTTTTCGTTAGGATATTTAATTAGTATTAACCTTAATTCACAGGTTTGTGTCCGATTGCCTTGTAATCATTCCGACTTACAACGAAAAAGAAAACATTGCGCGGATTATCCGTAAAGTGTTTTCACTCACCAAGGAATTTAATATTCTGATTGTTGAAGACAATTCGCCGGACGGAACGGCAGATATTGTAAAATCTTTAATTCCAGAGTTTCCAGGACGTTTGTTTATTGAAGAACGCAAAGGAAAACTTGGACTTGGAACTGCTTATATTCACGGCTTTAAATGGGCGCTTAAACATGGCTATCCGTTCATTTTCGAAATGGACGCCGATTTTTCACATAACCCCGATGATCTGATTAGGCTTTATGACGCCGCCAAAAATCATGGTGGCGATCTGGTAATCGGTTCCCGTTATATCGTTGGAGTCAATGTTGTAAACTGGCCTATGGGCAGGGTGCTGATGTCGTACGTCGCCTCGGTTTATGTTCGGTTTGTTACGCGGATGAAGATTATGGACACAACCGCCGGATTCAAATGCTATACACGCAAAGTACTCGAAACCATCGATCTTGACAAAGTTCGTTTTACAGGCTATGCTTTTCAGATTGAAATGAAATACACTGCATGGAAACTTGGCTTTAAAATAGTAGAAGTTCCAATCATTTTCACAGACCGGACCATGGGCGAGTCGAAGATGAGTAAAGGAATATTCAAAGAGGCTGTTCTTGGCGTTATCAGCCTTAGGTGGCGGGGGATTCTGAAAAGAATCAAGCCACGAATGTAGATCCCACCCGTAAGGGTCACCCCAATTCGTAAGGGTGATTTTATCCGTAGCAAATGAAAAATTATTACATAAATAACGCATTGATTGTCAATGAGCAGGAAAAATTTGCCGGAGCTGTTTTTATCAGGGATGGAATAATTGACGAGGTGTTTCATGGAAATGCGCCTGCCGAATTTATCTTTCCAGAGAATACAATACAACTCGATGCAAAACAAAAATACCTTATTCCAGGAGTAATTGACGATCATGTTCATTTTCGCGAACCGGGATTGGAATCAAAAGGGGATATTTCTACCGAATCAAGGGCTGCCTTGGCAGGAGGCGTAACTTCTTTTATGGAGATGCCCAATACCATTCCCAATGCAACAACACTTGAAATTCTGGAGGAGAAATATCGGCTGGCATCGCTGAAATCGCTGGCAAATTATTCTTTTTTTCTCGGCGCCTCCAACAACAATATTGAAGAAATTGAGAATGCCGATCCAGGGTTAATCTGTGGTTTGAAACTTTTTTTAGGATCCTCCACCGGCGATATGAAAGTTGATGATCCTGCCGTTCTGGAAAATATTTTTAAACGGTCGCCTATTCTGATAGTAGTTCATGCAGAGGATGACGGCATAATCCAGGAAAACCTGAAATCGTTTAAGGAGCTTTATGGAGAACAGATACCGCCGGAAGCGCATCCACTAATCCGAAGTGAGGAAGCCTGTTATAGCTCTTCGGAATATGCAGTTTCTCTCGCAAAACAATATAATAGCCGCCTTCATCTCGCTCATCTGAGCGCGGTGAGGGAGCTTGATCTGCTTGAAAATGACCTTCCACTCGAAAACAAAATAATCACCGGCGAAGTTTGTGTTCATCATTTATGGTTCGACGACCGTGATTATCTCGATCTTGGGTCGAAAATCAAATGGAATCCTGCAATAAAAACAAGCGACGATCGCGAAGGTTTACTTGCTGGCCTTTTAATCAATAAAATTGATTTGATTGCCTCCGACCATGCTCCTCACCTGCAATCGGAGAAAGAAAATCCTTACTGTTCCTGTCCTTCCGGAGGTCCATTAATTCAGCATTCACTTGTTGCTATGTTAGGACTTTCCCAGTTAGGTAAGATTCCGGTTGAGAAAATAGTGGAGAAAATGTGTCATGCTCCGGCTATTCTTTACCGTATTCATAATCGCGGTTTTATCAGGAAGGGTTATGCTGCCGATCTCGTTTTGGTTGATCCCGACGATCCCTGGGTGGTTGAAACAGATAACATTTTATCAAAATGCGGATGGTCGCCATTTGAAGGCGTAACGTTCAAATCGCGCG
>JBAXRP010000457.1:0-2386 GCA_037131145.1 Bacteroidota bacterium | reverse complement strand
GTAATCGCCGATTCCTGGATTAAGTTGGCAACGTGGTCGTAATCTTCGGGATGCAATCGCCCAAAAACTGCGGTGGCGTCTTCCCGCACCTCATCGGGAGTAACTTCATATATGTCATTCATTCCAGGGCTGGAATATGGAAATGCGGAACGCCCATCGGGATATAACCGGTATTGGTAAATTACTCCAGGTACCATACGGGCGAGGTTAACGAGCATATCGCGGCTTTGCGCCAGAGTTTTTTCGGCGCGTATTGTTCTGAATGCAGCATCAATCCGCGCCAGGAGTTCACGGGGTTTAATGGGCTTTATCAAATATCCGTCGGCGCCCGATTCAAATCCTTCGGAAATATTATCCGACTGTATTTTCGCGCCTGAAAGCAATAAAATATAAATCGCCGATAACGCCGGATCGCTTTTAATTGTCTGGCAAACGATGTTTCCGCCGACATCCGGAAGCATCACATCGAGCAGCAGCAGGTCGGGTTTTTCAAGCATGACAGCTTGTAAACACTCCTGTCCTGTAGTTGCCGTAGTAACCAGATAATTCTCCTGTTTAAGAATGCGTACGGTAATTCGAAGCAAATCGGGGTCGTCGTCAACCACGAGGATATTAAACTCATTGTTTTTTTGGGGGATCATTGAGGAATGTCTTGATTGGTGGATTGGGCTATTTTTTGCTTGGCGCTGGGTTTATGGGTAATGTAAAATAGAAGGCGCATCCTTTTCCCTCTTCGCTCTTCACCCATATTTTGCCTCCGTGTTTTTCTATGAAATCCTTGCAGATAAGTAAGCCGAGTCCATTGCTCGGTTCGCCTTCGGTGCCTTTTCTGTTGGTTTGAATATCAAGACGGAATAAATTATTACGTATTGCGGGGCTCATTCCAATCCCTGTATCCTGTACGCATATTTCAACTCTATTTCCCTCTGATTCTTTCGCCATCACAAATATTCTTCCTCTTTTGTGGGTAAACTTCACAGCATTTGCGATCAGATTGCGAATAACGGTTTCAACCATGTGTTCATCGGCAAAAACCGACAAATTATTTGGAATATCGTAAATGAGTTCAATCTCCTTTTTCTGCGCCGATCCGACTATGAGCTTAATGCTTTCTGTTATTTTGTGTGCCAAAGGAAAGGAAACCGGATTTACTTGTATTAGCCCTCGCTGCATCATTGACCACTCCAGTAAATTTTCCAGCAAACTGTAAAGGTTAGTTGCCGATTTTCGCATACTGACAACAATTGTTTTAATTTCTTCAAGGGTCATTGTATTCAGTTCTTCCACCAACATTCGCGTAAAGCCAAGGAACGCATTGAATGGGCTGCGCAGGTCGTGGGCAATTATGGAAAAGAACTTGTCTTTTTCGGCATTAAGGTTTACCAGTTCTTTGTTTTTATTTTTGATTTCTTCCTCTTCCAGCTTGCGGTCAGTTATATCCCTGTTAATACCAATCAAACCGATCACAATACCTTTGCTATCCTTTAAAGGTATTTTAGTGGTAAGATTCCAACGAACATCATCTGTAATTTTATTACTGCAAATCTCTTCATGATTTATCAGAGATATACCGGATTTTATAATTGATTGTTCGTCGTTAAAATATTGTTTTGCCTGTTCATGCGGAAAGAAATTGAAATCTGTTTTACCAATCATTTCCTGCGGTGTATTTGCTCCGCAAGTTAAAGCAACGGCGTTGTTGCATATTATGAACCGGCTTTCTGTATCTTTAAAATAAATTTGATCGGGTATGTTTTCAATGATAGCGGTTAGCAATTTTTTTTCCAACGACAATTTTTCCTTTTCAATCTTATGCCCGGTGATGTCAACAACCGCTACCATGCATGTATCTCTTTTTTGTGCAACAATGCCTGAAATACTTGCATACATTGGCAAGTTGCCCGTTGATGAAAGTATCGCCTCGCAGGTTTCTTTTGCCTTGCTGTTAAATGCCTTCTGAAGAAAGAGATTGAATTCGGATTTTGTATCGTCGGAAACAAAAAAATCAAACCGGCAATCTATTAAATGCTCGCGTTTTTTGCCAAGCATTGTAGTCCCTGTATTATTTAGCTCAATAATTTTACCTTCCTTTGAAAGCGTAAAATAACCCGTTGGTGCGAAATCGTATAATTCAGCATATTTTGCGGCGTAAATTTCCGCCTGCTCTTTTGACAGGATGAGTTCTTTGTTTTGCAGTTCCAACTCAATCTGGTGTACTTCAAGTTCGTGAATGAGTTTCAGAGCTTCGGCTTCAGATGGGTTGAAAGGTTGAGAATCTGGTTGGTTTATTGATTTCTTTTTCCGCGCCTCTTCCGCTTTATGGCGAAGGTTTGAATTGGATTCTGGTATATTATTATTTTTCATACTTTTCCTCTTATAATCAAGT
>JBAXRP010000456.1:0-2394 GCA_037131145.1 Bacteroidota bacterium | reverse complement strand
CTTTTAGATGAGTACCCGCCTCTTCGTCATTCAACAAAACACCAATCGGAGCATTGGAATTAATGGCTGCATTTTTTAGGTTTGTTATGAAAAGTGTTGCTGTATCAATTACTTTCTGAAATTGTAATACAGAAACTTTAATGGATTTGAATACCACTGTATCAGTTGTAAGTTCATGGGTCAATGTACCTTCGTTGTCAAGCTTTGAACTGAATGCAGCAAGTGAGGCAGCCAATTGTTGTGCTTTGCCAGATGCCTTTTGAAGTGATTCCGTTGCGGAATTGATGTTTTCGTAAACAGAATTGTCGTTGAGTAATTTCCCAATTGTGCCTTCCCCTGCGGCTAATTTTTTGCTGATAGACTTAAAATCGGTTGTGATCGCCAAAAGGTTTTTATTATTCTCTTGCAGAGTATTGATCATATCATCAGATGAAAATGTTTTTTCAACGTCCAGGGTATCTCCATCCTGCACTTCTGACGACAAGGAAGTGCCACCGTATATAACAAGTATTCTGTTTCCGATAAGTCCATCGGTTCCTATTTTAACTTTGGCATTTTGACGGATGTACTGTTGTGCTTTCGTTTCAATCTTCATGCTGACTTTTACCTGAGATTTTCCATAAAACTGCAGATCACTCATAAGCCAATTTTTACACCCGAAAACCAGACATTATTGCCTTTTTGCAGGCCACTGACATCATCAAACAGTGACACAACGGTCATTTTTCTAATAAAAGTCGCGTGAATGTTCCCAACCATGAGAATTCCCCCGATAAGAAACAGCAAGCCCAGAAAAACAAAAAGTCCTACGATGACCGGACGTTTATAAGGTGATTCATTCATAGTTCATTGTATAAAATTATAGTTGAAGAAACGTTTTACCTGTTCATCATTGGTATCAAATACCTCTTCAAATTTCCCGATCTTTAAGAACCTTCCATCGAGCAACATGGCAGTACGGTTGCCTGTAGTTTTGGCACATGTGAGGTCGTGTGTGATAATGACCGAACTGGTTTTGTATCTTTTCTGCACGTCGTTAATAAGTTCATTGATTTCTGAACTGGTTACCGGATCAAGACCCGAGGTAGGTTCATCATACAACATTATTTCGGGCTTAAGAATCAAGGTGCGGGCAATTCCAATTCGTTTACGCTGACCACCGGAAAGATCAGATGGCATCTGATCAGTTTTATCAGGTAAACCCACTGCATCTAGCGCTTCCATTACGGCATCCTTAATTTCTTTACTGCCAAGATGTTTAAAATTCATGGTTAAAGGAAATGCAAGATTCTGGTAAACACTCATACTGTCGTATAAAGCGCTGCTTTGAAACGAAAATCCAATTCGCAACCTTAATTCATCCAGTTCTCTTCCTTGTAATCTATCAACATGTTTTCCCAAAACAATCACTTCTCCCTCATCAGGTTTCAGAAGACCTGCAATGATTTTTATCAGAACTGATTTTCCTGAGCCGGATTTGCCAAGCACGGCCACATTCTCGCCTTTTAACACATTAAGGTCAATTCCTTTTAAAACATGCAGGTCCCCGAATGATTTATATAATCCGGTTATAGAAATAACCGATTCATTCGTGTTTGTTACCTGTTCGTGTTTCGGTGTTTCCATTGCAGTTAAAAATAACGGATCCAGTTGGCTATCTGAACGATGACAATTTCCTCAAGAAAAACGAGAAACATGGCAAGCACAACAGCCTGATTTGCTGCTTTGCCTACACCACGTGTGCCCTGCACAGCATTAAAACCCTTATAACAGCCGATAATGCCGATGGTAAAGCCGAATACAATTGTTTTGGTCAGTGATGTAAAAAGATCGAGAAATGAGAGGGATTTAAAGGCGTTTTGATAAAAAAGCGTAATACCCGTAGATTCTTCAGCGTGCACATTGATATAAGAACCATAAAGCGCAATAAAACTGCAATACAAAGCCAGCAGCGGAATAGTGATGGTGGTAGCCATCACGCGGGTTACAACCAAATATTTATATGGATTTATGGCTGATACTTCCATGGCATCTATTTGTTCGGTCACTTTCATAGAACCCAATTCCGCCCCAATACTTGAACCAACTTTCCCTGCACAAATCAATGCTGTTACTAAAGGTCCCAGCGCTTTTACCAATGCAATCCCCATTAATGAAGGCAGCCAGGATGTTGCTCCGAAATCCTCCAGAGAAGGTCGGGATTGTTTTGTGAAAACCACCCCGATAATAAAGCCTGTTACTGTAATAAGGGCAAGTGATTTCAACCCGACCTCGAAACATTGGTTGATAACTTCGCGAAAATGTAAGGGCTGTTTAATTGCTTCCGTAAAAAAACGAATGGTGAACTTATAGGCCTTGTAAATGCCAATCAGATAATTGTCAACTGCTTTTGAA
>JBAXRP010000455.1:0-2400 GCA_037131145.1 Bacteroidota bacterium | reverse complement strand
TCAAGGTTCAAGGTTCAAGGTTCAAGGTTCAAGGTTCCAGAATGTTATAATTTGACACTATGCAGAATATTTTTGCGAAAACCGATGAGATTATCCGCAGCGCCAAACCGGCTGCGCTTTGTGTGGTTGTCAGCACAAAGGGTTCAACGCCGCGTAAAGCGGGTTCCAAAATGCTGGTTTACTCCGACGGATCTGTTTTTGGCAGCGTAGGCGGCGGAAGCGTGGAAAAGCAGGTTGTTGAATTCGCGCTGAAACTTATAGGCGCTGGGAAACCTGAAAAATTCGTATTTAACCTCGAAGACGATCTCGGTATGCACTGCGGCGGTTGCATGGAGGTTTATATCGAACCCGTTAATCCTTTACAGAAACTCTTTATCTTTGGCGCAGGTCACATCGGCAGAGCTCTCGCCCATTATGCAAAGGATTTCGGATTTTCCATCACCCTTTTCGACCCCCGCGAAAAAATATTTGAAATGCCGGGTTTTGAAGGTTTTATCTGTGTGAATAAGGAATATTTCGAAGCTATCGGCGAAACGTCTTTCGATCAGAATACATACATTGTGATTGTAACGCCGAAACATTCTTTTGATGAAGAAATCCTCGCCAGGGTTGCCAGCACTGAACATGCATACGTTGGTATGCTTGGCAGCTCGCGTAAAGTAGCGATGGCAAGGCAGCGGTTTCTTGACGAGCATATCCTCACCGAAGATGAACTCAACGCCATTGATATGCCTATTGGGATAAAGTTTCGCGCCGAAACCCCTGAAGAGATCGCAATCAGTATCCTCGCTAAACTTATTGACGTCAGGAACACTATTCTGGAACAAAAATAAACCTTTATGCTGAGTCATAATTTACACACTTCATCCGGGTCCTCCCCAAACAAAGAGGAGAGCGGGGCGGTTTCCACAATCCGTTTCATTCTCGACAACCGCCTTGTTGAAATCGCCTTCAGCGAAACAGGAAAACTTAAACCAACTACTACTGTTTTGAACTATCTCCGGAGCCTTCCGGGGCACAAAGGAGTAAAGGAGGGTTGCGGCGAAGGCGATTGCGGCGCCTGTACTGTTGTTATTGCAACCGCCGCCGCTGATGGTCGTCTGGTTTACAGCGCCATTGACTCCTGTCTTTTCTTTTTACCGATGATCCATGGAAAACAACTTATCACTGTCGAAAACCTGGCTTACATTAAGGAACATGAACAAATCCTTCATCCCGTTCAGGAAATAATGGTTGCCAACAACGGAACCCAGTGCGGCTATTGTACCCCCGGAGTTGTGACGTCGCTGTTCAGCTTGTTTAAAAATCACCGCAAACCGTCGAATGCCACTATTCTTGAGGCGCTTACCGGAAACCTTTGCCGTTGCACCGGGTATCAGTCAATTCTCGAAAGCGCCAGAAAAGCTTGTTCATCCGAGGCAAATGATCATTTTTCGGAAAACGAAACAGCTATTGCCAATCTGCTCAATCAAATCAATTCAGACAAGAGAACCATCGAAATTCATTCAGCCAGTCAAACATATTACAAACCTTTTACCCTGACTGAAGCTCTTCGGATTCGCGGCGAAAATCCAACTGCCATTATCGCCGCAGGTTCAACCGATGTTGCCCTGAGGCAAACCAAAAAGAAGGAGCTTCTTCCCATAATCCTTGACATTTCAGATGTTGACGAACTGAATTATTTTATCGAAGAGCCCGACCATTGGAAACTGGGATCGGGAATAAAACTTGAAGCGGCGAGATTGTGGGCTGAGAGCCGGCTTCCGGCGCTCTGTACCATGCTGAATGTTTTCGGGTCATTGCAGATAAGAAATGTAGCCACACTCGGCGGAAATGTAGGCGCAGCTTCGCCAATTGGTGATACTTTGCCGCTGCTCATCGCTCTTCACGCCGGGGTTAAAGTAAAATCGGTCGCGGGAGAAAGAATAATCAGCGCCGAACAATTTATTATCGGCTATCGGAAAACGGCTCTTCGAATGGACGAGCTGATCGTTGAAATCATTATCCCAAAACCGGCGCCAGGCGTCGAAATTTGGGCGCACAAGGTTTCAAAGCGCAAAGACCTTGACATTTCAACTCTCAGCGCAGGATTCAGTCTTAAACCCGATAATGGCAGAATTTCGGAAATCATACTCGCCTTTGGCGGAATGGCTGAAATACCGAGACGCGCTTTTGAAACGGAAAAATTTCTGTCCGGGAAAGCATTAACCCGCGAAAATATTGAAAAAGCGATGAAAGTCATGGATAGCGATTTCACGCCAATTACCGATGCGCGAGCCGGCGCAGAGTACCGTACTATTGTTGCGAAGAATTTACTATTGAAGTTTTTAACTGCTTTCCTGATTATAGATTGAAAAGATTGGTTTTGCAAGCAAATCCCGAAGGGATGACATGATTGTA
>JBAXRP010000454.1:0-2401 GCA_037131145.1 Bacteroidota bacterium | reverse complement strand
AACCTTGAACCTTGAACCTTGAACCTTGAACCTGAAACCTGCCATCAGAATACCATAATTTTCCCCATTACCAGGATAATATCTTTTATAAGCGCCTACTCATCGAGAATTTCCGCTGTTTATCCAAAAAATCAGGAATGACAATCAAAATGTTTTTATAATTGCAACTTGTATTATTTCAGACCTGACGCAGGTTCGTCGGAAATTAAAAATCCTATAAATCATACACTTTTATGAAAAATCTAATCTCAAAAATCAAATTTGCTTTACTGGCTATGGCGCTCTGGGTTTCTGCCGGAACATCCTCATTTGCCGAGAACCCGCCCGACGAAGGAATGTGGTTGCCTCTTTTGCTCGACAGGCTAAACTACGTGGATATGCAGAAAATGGGACTTCATCTCACTTCCGACGAACTTTACAGCATTAACCACAACAGCCTTAAAGACGCTATCGTCGGGCTTTCAGGAGGCGGCGCTACCGGAGGGTTTTTCTGCACAGCCGAAGTGGTTTCATCACAGGGGTTGATTTTCACCAATCATCACTGCGGATACGGCGCGGTTCAAAACCATAGCTCTACCGAACACGATTATCTGACCAATGGTTTCTGGGCAAAATCATTTTCGGAAGAGTTATCTAACGAATCAATGTGCGCCTCATTTCTACAGCGTATCGAAAATGTTACCGACTCTATAATTCCGTTTCTTGCCGATACATTAAAAGAGAGCGATCGTTCCTCAAAAATCAAGGAAATTTCATCCCGTTTACGAAAAAGAGCCGAAGAAAGCGGTAAATATGAAGTTTCGGTTAAATCATTTTATGGAGGAAGCGAATATTACCTGTTTGTTTTCACAACCTATAAAGATGTCAGGCTGGTTGGTGCGCCACCATCCTCAATAGGAAAATTTGGCGGCGATACCGACAACTGGATGTGGCCCCGTCATACCGGCGACTTTACCATTTTCAGGGTTTATACAGATCCTGATGGAAAACCGGCAAAATATGACGAGAAAAACATCCCGCTGAAACCTGCTTATCACCTTCCGATAAGCCTGAAAGGAATAAAGAAAAACGATTTCGCAATGATCTGGGGATATCCGGGATCAACATCAAGATATCTCACCTCATATGGAATTGAATATAACCTCGCAGTATTCTACCCAGCGCTGATCAAAATGTTTGGCAAGGAACTCGAAGTAATGAAGGAGCGCATGGACATTGATAAAGCGGTAAAAATTGCTTATGCCTCCAATTATGCCGGAATTGCGAATACCTGGAAGAATTTCATCGGTCAGTCGAAGATGCTTGTACGCAACAAAGTTGAAGATAAGAAAAAGATTATAGAGAGCGACTTTGTGGCTTGGTATAGCGCAGATCCTGCAAAACAGAAAAAGTACGGCAAGGTTCTCGATGATCTCAAGACCAATTATGCAAATCTGAAAAAAATTGCGATTCCTTTCTTCTATGCGAATATCGCCGGAAACGGACTTGATATTGTAGGATTGGCAAGTCAATTCGACGGACTGAAGAGTTCGCTTGAAAAGAAAAACAAGGAGGCTGTAAAAGAGTCCAAAGAGGGCTTAAGGGACGCTGTGAAGGAATCTTTCAAGGAAACCGATCTGATAGTGTCAAAAAACACTCTTGCAGAGATGCTCCGGATGTATGCCTCTGACGTTTCAAAAACCGAGTTGCCCTCGATCTTTGCACTTATTGAAAAAGATTACAACAATGATTATAAGGCTTTCGCCGAAGAGGTATATGCAACTTCCGTTTTTGCCACTCCTGAAAAAGCGAACCGTTTTATCGAAAAACCCAGTTTGAAAGTATTCAAAAAAGACCTTGGCTGGAAACTTTACGAATCTATGTCGGAAGCTGCCGGGAAAAATGCCGCCGCTTATGGCTCAGCGCGTGGCAATGTGAGCGTGGCAAACCGTTTATTTATTGCCGGTATCCGCGAAATGAATCCGAAACTGGTGAAATATCCCGATGCAAACTCAACCATGCGCATGTCTTATGGCAGCGTACTCGATTACATTCCCGCCGACGCCGTTCACTATGACTTTGTTACAACCATGAAAGGCATAATGCAAAAGGAAGATCCCAGCAACGATGAATTTATTGTTGAAAAGAAACTGAAAGAGCTTTACAAAGCAAAAGATTATGGACAGTATGGCGAAAACGGCGAAATGGTGGTTTGCTTTCTCACCACCAACGACATCACCGGAGGAAACTCTGGCAGCCCTGTAATCAACGGCGACGGACAACTTATAGGTCTTGCTTTCGACGGGAACTGGGAAGCTATGAGCGGCGACATCATGTTTGAACCAGATATGCAGCGCACAATCAACGTTGATATCCGTTATGTCTTGTTTATCATTGATAAATTTGCAGGAGCAACCAACCT
>JBAXRP010000453.1:0-2405 GCA_037131145.1 Bacteroidota bacterium | reverse complement strand
AGATTGAAAAGATTGAGTTTGCAACAGAATCCCGTAGGGATGACATGATTATAGAAAGTGTTTTAATGAGCCTTGATAACAATCAATTTTTTAACGCAGATACCCGGTTAACTTATCTCTGAAAATAAATTAAAATCCAAAATTATGAAAACAATGAAAACCCTTATCCTGACAGGTCTTTTGCTTATGGCAGGCAATATTATCGCGCAGAATTTCGCGCTCTATTTCAACGGGCTGAACAACAAAGTAGGCGTATATGACAATGCGGCGCTGAATCCGGCGAGTTCCTTTACTGTTGAGGCGTGGATTAATGCAGCAGGGTGGGCTGGCAGCATCTGGGCTGGCAATATTGTGAGCAAACAGGGAACCAGTCCCGACAGAGGCTACGGGCTTACTGCCGGGGAAAATGGCCGTGTGGAGTTTACCGTAGCCATGAACAATGCCTGGTTTTCGGTCAATACACCGCAGTTGCTTGGGTTGAATTCCTGGTATCATCTTGCCGGCGTATTCGACGGAACTTCCCTGAAAATCTATGTGAACGGGCTACTCCAGAATAGCGCTCCTGTATCGGGAACATTCTCGCCATCAACCGGCGTTGTGATGAATTTTGGAGAAAATCCAACTTTTACCGGCAGGTATTTCAACGGGGATGTTGATGAGGTGAGAATATGGAATGTGGCGCGAACTGAAACGGAGATATTTCAGAATATGGCAATTACTCTTACCGGTTCAGAACCCGGATTGGCAGGGTACTGGACAATGAATGAAGGAATGGGGAATGTTACCAATGATAAAACCTCAAACGGGAACAACGGCACGCTTGTGAACATGACCGCAGCAAACTGGGTGCAAGGTTTTGTGCCTCCCGGTCTCGACGCCGGCGTTACCGGAATTATCTCGCCTTCGCGGATTGGCAGCGGATTTACTGCTAACGAGACCGTCACCGTCATCGTAAAAAATTTTTCCACTGAAAATATTACTGATATTCCGGTTTCATTTTCCATTGAAGGGGGAACTCCGGTTTCAGGCGTGATAAACGGTGTGCTGCCGCCTTTTTCATCCGTCGAATATTCATTTCCAAATCCCGTGAATTTATCAGGCTATACTTCTGTTCAGATGAAAGCATATACTTCGGTTCCGGGCGATAACAATCCGAATAACGATACAATCGCTGAAAATATAACCCAGACCCTCGATTATTACATCTTTTACAAACAACGTCACAACTTCGGCGGGTACGGTCAAACCCATATTGCCCCGGTTTACATGCCGGCGAATCTCTCGGCGTACAGTCACATCTACCTTTATGCCGATCTTGAATGTCCTGCAAGTGGATGCGATCCCTGGGATCAGGCGGCGCAGGTTTATATCACTAAAGATTCGGTAACTTATGAAATTGCCCGCTATATTACCCCTTTTGGCGTCGCCTGCGGCGGATGGAAATGGGATATAACCGATTTTCGCGGGGTACTAACGGGTAAGGTGGATTTCATGAGTTATGTTCAGGTGTGGGGAGCTTCCGGCTGGCTGGTCTCCGTGAGGCTGGTACTTGAAGAAGGCGCCCCTGATTATCCATATTCAACGATCACCCCTTTATGGGACGAGAACAATTGGGTGTATGGCGATCCTGACATCTCATATATCTTTCCTGAAAAAAATGTTTTTATCTATCCTGAAACAGAAAAGGCAAAAATCAGAATGACTTCGACAGGCCACGGACAGGGAAATACCCTTAACGCCGCTGAATTTGCCGACTTTACGCATCATATCCTTATCAATGGCGCGCCAACTTTCGAACAACATTTATGGAAATCGGATTGCAACCAGAATTCCTGTTCGCCCCAGAATGGAACTTACCTCTATTCCCGCGCCGGCTGGTGTCCAGGGCAGGAAATTCAGCCGTGGGAATGGGACATGGCTGGATACTATACGCCCGGTGAGAATCTGACAGTCAAGTATGTGCTGGCTGACTATTTGAATTTGTTGAATAGCGGGTATAACGGGAGTTCGCACACCGAACCTTTTATCCGCACACATGCCTACCTTGTACAGTTTTCAACTGATCCGTATCTTTCAGCCGGTCCCGGACTAACCATTGAGGAAAGTGGTTTGACGATTTATCCGAACCCGGCGAGCGACCATGTTATCATATCCGGTCAGAGTGACATCCGGGAGGTTGAACTCCTCAGTTTCACAGGACAGGTAATTTTGCGCGAGCAGGTGAAGAAAAAGTTTCATAAGCTGAATATTTCCTCTCTTCCCGCCGGCATATATTTTATCAGGGTGTTCACCGAAAATGGAACAAGTTGCAGAAAATTGATTGTGCAGTAAAGGTGAAAGATATTATCCACCAAACGGGATAAAACAGCGCATTTTAATTAATTCCAGGTTTCAGGTTTCAGGTT
>JBAXRP010000452.1:0-2410 GCA_037131145.1 Bacteroidota bacterium | reverse complement strand
TATAGATTGAAAAGATTGGCTTTGCAACAGAATCCCGAAGGGATGACATGATTATTGAAAAAGATTTAATGAACCTTCAGAACGATTAACCAAAAAATTGAAAATGTTGTAAATCCAATTGATGAGAAAATAGAGAATTTGAAATGCCTGTGAATTATAAAAATCAGCAGATTGGCACACGAAGGGTTGATTTTTTTGTGGAAGGAGCTGTTTCTGTTGAAGGGAAATCTCCAAATCAAATAAATCACAATTACTTCAATTATTTATGAAGCAATCGAATATCATTCTGTATAGCGCTCCAAAAGGACATGTAAATAGCGAAGGGGTATTTCATAACGAAATATTTTGGCTCACCCAAAAACGAGTAGCAGAATTGTTCGGAGTAGAAGTTCCGGCTATCAGCAAACATTTGAATAATATTTACGAAACCGGTGAGCTGCATGAAGAATCAACTGTTTCCATTTTGGAAACAGTTCAAAAGAAAGGCGACAGAAGCATTAAAAGAAATCTGGCATTTTATTCCCTCGATGCAGTTATTGCCGTGGGCTATCGGGTTTATTCCTGGCAGGCAACACAATTCCGTATTTGGGCTACCAAACATAATGCACTTTCGGTTTATTACGATAAGAACTTAGCGTTTGTAAGTTTCGCGCTTCGAAATGCCCGCCAGCTCGTAGCCCGAAACACTTAATTATAGACGCTTTTCAGAATGTACTCAATAATCAAACAGCAAAAGATTGACAAATTCAGAACTGCAAATATTACTCGAATACAAGGCTGAGCTTTACAACCGACCTTCTTTTATTGAACCCGATCCGGTTTCGATACCTCATTTATTCCAACGGAAAGAGGACATTGAAATAGCAGGGTTTCTTAGCGCAACAATAGCCTGGGGCAACCGGAAATCAATTGTCGCCCATGGCAGGCAGTTGATGAAGTTGATGAATGATGCGCCATTTGATTTTCTCTGTCAAGCCAAACCTGCCGATTTCCGACCTTTCTTAAAGTTCGTCCACCGCACTTTCAATGGCGACGATTGCCTTTTTTTCATTACTTCCCTTCAGAATATTTACAAGGAATACGGCAGCATGGAACCGCTTTTCGCGAGTATGAACGAACATGGAGTCGCTCATGCAATCAGCCGGTTCCGATCAGTTTTTCTATCAACGGAACACCTGCATCGTTCGGAAAAACATATCGCCAATCCGCAGTCAGGCTCAGCAGCCAAACGAATTAACATGTTCCTTCGATGGATGGTAAGACGAGATGACTGCGGGGTTGATTTCGGCGTCTGGCAGTCAATTGATCCGGCTATGCTGATTTGTCCCCTCGACGTTCATGTTGGTCGCATTGCGCGGGAACTGGGCTTGATTCAACGCCGCCAGAACGATTGGAAAGCAGCCTTGGAGTTGACGGAAGCTCTTAGGATGTTCGATCCCTCCGACCCGGTAAAATATGATTTTGCTTTGTTTGGGATGGGGGTGGAGAGATGACAAACACACGCCGCGCTCATCTTGCATTATTTATTACCACTCTTATTTTCGGTCTGCATTATTCAATTGCCAAAAGCCTGATGTCGGGAATTTTTTCGCCCGCCCAACTTATATTTGTCAGGCTGCTCGGCGGCGTGATCATTTTCTGGCTTTTACAACGGTTTTTTATTCAGGAAAAGGTCGAGAAACGCGACCTCGTAAAACTGGCAATATGCGGAATCATTGGTTTTGCCCTGAACCAGACATTCTTTTATGAAGGATTGAATCTGACCAGTCCGGTTGACGCCTCACTGATTCATGTTATGAATCCAATGCTTGTTCTCATTTTTGCGCACCTGATCATACGGGAAAAGATTACATGGACGAAAGCAGCCGGAATTGCCACAGGAGCCACAGGCGCTTTGATATTGATTCTTTATGGTCGTACGCTGAGTTTTGAAAGCCATCATACCGCCGGGAATATTATGGTATTCCTCAATATGGTTTTTTACGCGCTTTACATTATTTTAATTAAACCACTGACCACTAAATACCACACCTCAACCATCCTGAAGTGGGTTTCTTTCTTTGGCTTCATATTTATCCTGCCCTTTACGATAAAACCTGCGCTTGAAATCAACTTTCAGTCCATAACCTTTCCGGCTTATCTCGGACTTGCCTACATCATTCTATTAAACACTTTTATTGCCTATATGCTTATCAACTTTGCCCTAAAACACCTTACCGCCAGTACCGTAAGCTACTATAGTTACCTTCAACCGTTTATCGCTGCAACGCTTACCGTTTCCATCGGTCAGGATATCATTACTTTGCCCAAAATAATTGCGGGATTGCTCATCTTCACCGGAGTTTACATAGTAAACAAATCGAATGCGGCGTAAGCGGATTTTAAATTTCGGATTTCGGATTTCGGATTT
>JBAXRP010000451.1:0-2423 GCA_037131145.1 Bacteroidota bacterium | reverse complement strand
TGTCGTAATATTCAGTCCCCTCGCCGTTGCCCGTTGAGTGATGGCGTCGAAGGTTGACGTCCAGAAGAATGTAGCCCGCAGCGATGAGCCGGTAAATGTCTGAAGGTTATTGAGATAGAAAATTCCGGCAGGTTTCCCTTTAAAGGAGTAATAGGTATTCGTATCTTTCATAAACGACCCCGCAACGCCATCTCCCATTCCGCCGGAGACGCTAAGAATCATGGTATTCCATTCCGATTCATTGGGAATATGCCAGCCTGGCGGGCAAAATCCCTGGGCGCGATCGCCGCCGTCGTATTGCATTAATTCATCCCATTGATAGAACCCGCCATTAGCCGAGCAATCAGGATCGCCAGAGAGGCAATTTCGTTCAAAAATGCAGTTATCCGTTTGCGGTTCATTAAATGAAACCGTAGAGCCATATCGTAGGTTTTCCTGCATCCAGCATTGCGAACCAATCTGAACTGTTTTGTATGTTTTTGGCGGAGTTTCGCGCATATCGGTTATCAATCCGCCGCAATAAGAAAAAAATGCTGTTGCATTAAGCACGTTAATTGTCACCGGATTGCTTGTTGCAATGCATCCATCGTAATTTGTGTATGAAAAATAGATATTATGAACGCCGATTGAAGATGGCGTGAAATAAGTTACAGGATTCAAAAGCGGTTGTCCGATATAGTATTTTCCATTGTCTCCGAGAGGATGACCACCCTTGAGCCTGATCGGATTTCCATTGAGAATTGTAGCCTTGTCAAAACAGGGTGAAAAGGAAACCGCAGGTTTGGGTTTGACAGTGATGGGGGTAGTCAGCGCATCAATGCATCCGTTGGCGGTAGTGGCAATAACTTTCAACTGAGCGTTTCCGGAGGCGAGCCATTTTACCTCGATTGGATTTGCTGAACTATTTGGCGAAATGGCGCCATTTCCCAGCGGAATTGACCAGTTGTAAGTAGCAGTCGGATCAATAATCTGCGTAGCGTAAAGGTAAAGCTCTGGGTAATCCTGACAAATAGCGGTTGCAGCAGGTTGTGAAATGACGACGTCGGGAAGCGGATGAACTTCAACAATAACTGATGTTCCAGGTTCCAGCCCGTAACAACCGTTGGTGTTTTTATAGTTTACGGTGATAGTTTTTGCCCCCGGAGTTTCCCACCGAAGGGTAACGGAATTAGTAGCAATTCCGCCTCCCGTAATTGTTGCGCCCACAGGTATCGCCCAGGAATAACCCGACATGCCGCTTTCGGTGGTATAGGTTGCAGTTTGCCCCTTGCAGATTCCGTTTGTATTGGGTGGATTAACAGTGATGGTGGGGATTGGACGCGGGATGAGCGTGACATTGTAAACCACTGATGAAGATGTGCAATTTGTCGGGAGGTTAAGGTCTGTTTCAGTTACCTGAACAGATGCAAATCCGGCAGATCCCCAATTTACCGAAATAGTGTCATTTCCCTGTCCTGTAAAATTTGTGGCTCCGGTAAGCGTCCAGGTATATGTATGACCGGCTACAAAAGGAACTCTGTATTTCACTCCCTGCTGATTTTCACATTCGGTATGGCTCGCTGCGGGATTTGTTCCTCCGGTGATAATAGGAATTACCGGCAATGGGTTGACGAAGATTGTCGAATATGAAAAACCGCCGGGACAATTAGAGAGACCTCCGCCGGAATATATTGGCGTAATCTGATATTTGAGACGCCCCTGTGTTGCTCCGGTTGCTTTTATAGTGGTTTGACTTGGGATAGAGTCTGTAGTTCCCATTGCAATAAAATTTGTCACTCCGGTTGAATCAACAACATGCCATTCGTAAGTGACAGGGCTCACATTTGCCAAAAAAGTAATTTTTAGGCTTGGGGATTGGGAACAAATTGTATCAGATGTGATGGATGGCTGAACCGTAGGACTTGGCGCCACATTAACAATATAGGTATTTGGCGTTCCCGAACAACCCAGATTGTTTGCAGTGAATGTAGCGGTTACAGTGTAAGTAACGTGTCCGGGGTTTAGCAGAACGCTCACAAGATTTTCACCGGGTATGGAACTCCCGGAATTGGGGGTGATAAAACCGCTGATTAAGGTTGTTGGATTGTTAAGGTTGTCGAATGGCTGGACTGTCCAGTTATAGCTAACGATAGGCAAAGTAACATTGGAACTTAAAACAACAGCCGCCATGGAATTATCTCCCGAGCAAACATTCTGCGGGTTGGGTGGGGTGATCGGGAGATTTACCGCTGGTCTGGGATTTACAATTACCGGATAGGTTGCAGGGTTTGCAGGCGAACAGTTGTTTGCCACCGGCGTCACATTGAAAACAACTGTAACCGGGGCAACTGTGTTGTTTATAATAGTTTCCAGAACATTGCCTGTTCCGGAGGTATTGGTCATAGAAATTCCGGGCGGCAAAGATGGAACCGACCAGTTGAAAA
>JBAXRP010000450.1:0-2436 GCA_037131145.1 Bacteroidota bacterium | reverse complement strand
CCTTCTTAGTATCTGCTTTATGCTACTTTTGCAAAAGAAACAATACTGGTATGTTCAGATATTTATGCCTTGCATGTTTGTTGCTTTTGACTAAACACATTAAAAGTGAAAACCCTGATAGTTTGCTCATTTCATTTGAAAAAGCAGTAACGGCGAAGGATAAAATTCAAACGTTGATTATTCTTTCGCAGTACTGGATATCCAACAATCCAGATTCGGCTATTTATTATTCAGGCAAGCTTCAACAAGCCGCCCTGGCAACCAAGGATGCCGACGGGTATTTCAGGGGATGCTACAACCTGATTTCCACGCTTTATGAAACCGACAGAAGGGAAGAAGCTCTTGTTCAGGGGCAAAAAGCAATAGCTTATTTCGATAAAAAAGAAGACAAGGCACATAAGGTTAACCTGTTGGTCCTGGTTGCTGAAAAAAGTCGGATATTTAGTCATTTTGAAGCTGCTATCAGGTATTTCGAAGAGGCTGCCCATTGCGGGGATATTTCAGATATGGAAAATATGGAGGCCTATATTTTCAGCCGGATGGCTGCTGTCTGGTTCGAGTTAGATAAATATCAATTAGCCGAGGCGTACATTGATTCATCACAAAGGGTATTAAAGCCAGGGAGAGACGAGCATATTTCGATCAGCAATCTCGAAATCCTGGGAGCTTCACAACGCAATCAGGGTCATTACCAGAAGGCAATTGATTACTTTCAGGAAGCGTTGAAAAAAATTACGGATGAAAGTTATATTTTAATTGAGGCTAACCTCTATAACAATCTCTCACGGACATACATGGCCATGAATGATTTTCCAAAAGCGCTTTCGTATGCATTGAAGTCAGATGAGGCTGCAGGGAAAGCCCAAAATAAAATTCAGATCGAAGCCGCAGCCCAATCTCTGGCAATGGCGTATGCCGGTTCAGGCAATTACAAGCTAGCCTATAAATATCTCGAAATTTGGCAAAACATGAAGTGGCAGCGGCATGCAGAAGACCAGAACAGGCTTATTGCCGAGAAGAATGCCCAATATGAATCAGGGAAAAAGGAGGCGCGTATTGCCGAGCAAACATACCTCATCGGGCAGGAGAAAAGAGAGAACAACTTCCTTACCGCCGGTATTATTCTGGTGGTTTTGATATTGGGATATGTTTTTTTTACGCAGTGGAAATTAAAAAAGGTCAATCGCCTGCTGTTTTTTAAAAATGAGGAAATCAACCGGCAAACAATCAAGTTGGAAACCCAGAATCAAAAATTGCATGAATTGTCGGAATTTAAGGAAGCCATGACAGGAATGGTAATCCATGACTTGAAAAATCCTTTGAATACGATGATCAACCTCGAACATATTGAGAAAAATCCTGAAAAAGCCAGATTGATCATCGAAAAAAACGGACGGACCATGCTCAACATGGTGATGAACATCCTCGATGTTTACAAGTACGAGAACACCATGTTGAAAGTCAGGAAAGAAGCCGTAAATATCAGGGAAATAGCCGGAGAAGCTTATAACGACGTGCGGTTGCTGGCCCTGGAAAAAAACCTGAACATCAACATTCTTGCCCATGCCAACTTTATCATAAGTGTGGACAGCGAAATGGTGCAACGGGTGTTTTCCAACCTTCTGGCCAATGCCATCAAGTTTTCGAAAAGCGGCGAAAATATTGATATCATCCTGTCGGAAACAGAGCCCGGCTGGCTTAAAGTTGAAGTGGCCGACAAAGGCGATGGCGTTGATCCGGAGATTTTGCCGCTGATTTTTGACAAATTCACCCAGGCCGAGAAGAAAAAATCGGGATTGGCCGGTTCAACGGGATTGGGCCTGGCCTTTTGCAAAATGGTTGTAGAAGCCCACGGTGGAAGCATCGGGGCGACTTCCGAGAAAGATGCCGGTTCCGTTTTCTGGTTTACCCTTCCTTTGATCGGCAAGATGGAAAACCCTGATCTTTCTGCCGAACATCAACAAATAAAGAACAAAGCCAAAAAGTTGCCATTAAACAAAACAGCCCTCGAAGAACTCGCCCCTCACCTGTCGAAACTCCGGAACCTCGAGGTTTTTGCGGTAAGCGAAATCCATTCCTGCCTTAATTCCATTCCCGTATCACAAGATGTTGAAGTTGAGCTTTGGAAAGAGGAAGTTTTCAAGGCTGTCAATACCATGAACAGCAAATATTATCATTCACTGACAAACCAATAGAGATGAAAGACAGAGCCATACTTATTGTTGATGATCTTGTTGAGAACCTTCAGGTTATCGTTTCGATATTTGAGCGAGACCGCCCCGACCTGGTCATTTATCAGGCCAACAGCGGAAATATGGCGCTGGAGGTGACGTTTAGGGTTTTGCCCGATATTATCCTTACCGACTGGGACATGCCCGTATTGTCGGGGATTGATTTGATCCTTGAATTAAAAAAACACAAAACTACCCGCGGAAT
>JBAXRP010000449.1:0-2445 GCA_037131145.1 Bacteroidota bacterium | reverse complement strand
AGGGGGGTTACTTTCCGATGCAAAACCTGCTGAAAATCCCTCCCAAAATCTCATCAGTGGTAACCTCTCCCGTAATATTTCCAAGATGATAAAGAGCCTGACGGATATCAACTGTCAGCAGGTCGGGGGAGAGGCCGAGGCCAAGCCCGTCCCTGACATTCACAATCGCCTCAAGGGCGTGCTGAAGCGCTTCATAATGCCGTGAATTGGTAACGATGGTATTGTCAGGAACCTTGGTGTCTTCCACCACTTGTTGGAGATGGTCAGCAATGAGGTGAATATTTTCTTTGCGTTTGCCGGAAACGAATATGGTTTGATATTCAACAAAATCCTTGAATCCTTTTGGCAGTTCATCCAGCTTATCGGTTTTATTTCCAATCAAAATCAGCCGTTGGTTATTCTCTTTTATCGTGTCTTTGAATTCAGCGATAGCCTCCATCACCTCTTGAAATGAATGTTCTGTGACGTCAAATACATAAAGGATGACGGTTGCCTCATTGATCTTTTCCCATGTCCGTTCAATTCCGATAGTTTCAATTTGATCCTCGGCAGCCCGGAGACCGGCAGTGTCAATAAATCTGAAACTATATCCCCCAATTACAATCGTATCTTCGATGGCATCGCGGGTAGTGCCGGGGATTTCGGAAACAATGGCTTTTTCCTCATTCAGGATAGCATTCAGCAAAGTTGATTTCCCAACATTCGGCTTTCCAACAATAGCGACAGGAATTCCATGTTTAATAACATTTCCAAGGCTGAATGACGCGACAAGTTGAGTGAGTTCAGTTTCTAGTTTTTCCAGCAATTGATTAAGGTCGGCACGATCAGCAAAAATTAAATGTTCTTCACTGAAATCGAGTTCAAGTTCAATCAGTGAAACAAATTCGAGAAGAGATTGCCTCAGTTCAGTAATTTTTTTTGAAAATCCACCGCGCATCTGCTTAATTGCCAAATCATGCGATGATTGCGAATGGGCTGCAATCAGGTCTGCAACGGCTTCTGCCTGCGAAAGATCAAATTTACGGTTAAGAAAACCACGCAAAGTAAATTCACCCGGTCGCGCCAACCTCGCTCCTGCTGTTGTAAGAACACCTAAAATCTGCTGCTGTATAAACGCAGATCCATGACAGGAAATCTCGATCACATCTTCACCTGTGTAGGAGTGTGGCAACTTGAAAAGACTCAGTAAAACCTCATCTACCATGACCGATTCATTCATGATAAATCCCAAATGAATTGTATGAGATGGAGCTCCGGCGATTTCAAATCCTTTTTCCGCAGGCTTGAAAATTCCTTTAATAATTTCAAACGATGCAGACCCGGAAAGCCTGATCACAGCAATTGCGCCCATCCCCGGCGGGGTTGACAATGCGCAGATAGTATCGTTCATGGACATGTGGTACATTTAACAAAAATATAAAAATACTGTCAGAATTTATGAAATGATTTAACTTTGTTGGCAATTCATCAGTCCTTAATAGTAATTCGTAATTCATACATCAAATGAGTATTCTTGTAAATAAAGATTCCAAAGTCCTTGTACAAGGAATAACCGGTTCAGAAGGTTCCTTTCATGCCGGTCAAATGATTGAATATGGAACCAATGTAGTCGGTGGCGTAACCCCTGGTAAGGGCGGAATGACTCACCTCAATCGTCCTGTTTTCAACACAGTCGCCTATGCTGTTAAAGCCACAGGAGCAAATGTTTCGATCATCTTTGTTCCGCCGCCAATGGCTGCCGATGCAATTCTCGAGGCGGCAGATGCCGGCATAAGCCTGATTGTATGTATTACAGAAGGTATTCCGGTTAAAGATATGATCGCAGTGAAAGAATATTTAAAGTGTCATGGCGTCAGGTTGATTGGTCCCAACTGTCCGGGTATCATTACACCCCCGCATACTAAAATCGGAATCATGCCTGGATTTATTCATAAACCCGGCTCAATTGGCATTGTTTCCCGATCTGGAACGTTGTCTTATGAAGCAGTTGACCAGATCACTAAAGCCGGGCTCGGACAAACAACCATGATAGGAATAGGAGGGGATCCCATTCCCGGAACTACGATATTGGAAGCTGTTCAGCTATTTATGGAAGATCCGGATACGAAGGGAATCATTTTGATTGGCGAAATCGGCGGTAACATGGAAACCGAAGCCGCTTACTGGATCAAACAGTATGGCACAAAACCGGTTGTTGGTTTTATTGCAGGGGTAACAGCGCCAAAAGGAAGAACTATGGGTCACGCAGGCGCCATTGTTGGAGGCGCATCAGATACCGCCGAGACTAAAAAAGAAATCCTGCGACAATGCGGCGTTCATGTTGTTGACTCCCCCGCCGATTTGGGCGCAGCCATGCTTAATGCCCTGAACAAAATTTAATTCATCCCTCGTCCCTCGTCCTTCGTCCCTCGTCCTTCGTCCCTCGTCCCTCGTCCCTCGTCCCTC
>JBAXRP010000448.1:0-2448 GCA_037131145.1 Bacteroidota bacterium | reverse complement strand
ATTGCTTCGGGATTGGTAAGAGTAAACCCCGAAGGGGTGACATGATTATAGAAAGTATTGAAAGACCCGTTTTAAACCCCGAAGGGGTGAAATTATTCTTCTTAATACCTGGTATATTCAAACTTATTTACAACTTGACCTAAACAGATAAGCAGTTATTATATTTTACCGTTTCGCCGTTTCGCTGTGATGGAGACGCATGGCAATGCGTCTTTACCGTAATTTTAAATATCTTTGCATAATAATCCTTTCTTATGGAACAACCTGTTGAAAAAGAAAAACGCGTCCGCATCGGGATTACGCATGGCGATGTAAATGGAGTAGGTTACGAGATCATCATTAAAACATTGCAGGATCTGCGCCTTGTGGAGTTATATACAATCGTAGTTTATGGATCTTCAAAAGTCGCCTCCTATTATCGAAAAGCGATGAATGTCAATGATTTTAATTTCAATCTTGTTAAAAAAGCCGACCAGGCTCATCCCCGGCGCCCCAACATCGTAAATATTCACGATGAGGAGATCAAAATTGATCTGGGAAAGTCAACGGCAATCGCAGGAGAATTATCATTGCTCTCGCTTGACGCTGCCTGCGAAGACTTGTCGAAAAATTTCATAGATGTTGTTGTTACAGCGCCCATCAATAAAAAGAACATTCAGTCGCCCGGCTTTGCGTTTCCTGGCCATACCGAGTATTTCGCCAAAAAATTCGGCAACGAAGATTATCTCATGCTGATGGTGAACAATGTAATCCGTATTGGAGTTGCAACAGGTCATATTCCACTGAACAAGGTGAAAGAAACGCTTACGGAGGAACTGATCCTGAAGAAAATAGATGTGATGAACCATTCGCTTAAGCGTGATTTTGGCGTGGTTAAACCGCGTATTGCTGTGCTGGCTCTTAATCCGCATGCCGGTGACGAAGGTTTGATCGGCGACGAAGATAAGCTGGTGTTAAAGCCTGCCATTGAAAAAGCCTATTCTCAGAATATTCTTGCCTTTGGACCTTATCCAGCCGACGGATTTTTCGGCGCCGGAAACTTCAAGCAATTTGATGGCATTCTCGCTATGTACCACGACCAGGGAATGATTCCTTTCAAATTAATGTCATTTGACGAAGGAGTGAATTTTACCGCCGGATTGTCCATTGTTCGAACCTCGCCGGCTCACGGGACTGCCTACGACCTTGCCGGAAAAAACACTGCATCTCCGGAAGCTTTCAGAAACGCCCTTCTTTTGGGCGCCGATATTTTTCTCCACCGGCTTGAATACGATGAACTTATTGCCAATCAACTGAAAAGTTCAGGTTCCCCGCCTGAAAATCTCCGCTCATGACAATTCCGACCTATACGGTCTCTCAGATTGCTTCTATCTGTGGCGGTAAGGTCATTTCTTCCGGTAACTCCGATCCTGTTATCCGCGAACTCCTAATAGACAGCCGGCGATTGATTCATGCCGATAGTTGTCTGTTTATTGCTCTCGTTTCGGAAAGAAACGATGGGCATAAGTATATTTCAGAGCTTTATAAGAAAGGAGTACGGGCGTTTATGGTTTCAGAGCTACGTGGGGAGTTTTTGAATGAAGCAGGAAAAGTTGAACAATCGAACAATCGAACATTAGAACCATCTAATTTTGAAATACCCGCCCAGTGTCCAACATCCCCAACTTACCAACTTACCAACTTACCAGCTTACCAACTTACAGGCTCAACCTTCATTCTTGTTCCCAACACTCTAACCGCTTTGCAGCGCCTCGGCGCTTATCATCGCCATCAGTTTGATATTCCAGTGATTGGCATTACAGGAAGCAATGGGAAAACGATTGTCAAGGAGTGGCTTTTCCAACTTCTTTGCCGGGAAAATAAAATTATCAGAAGTCCGAAAAGCTATAATTCTCAGATCGGGGTTCCGCTTTCTGTTTGGAAAATGGCGCCGGAATATAATCTTGCTATTTTTGAAGCCGGGATTTCCCGACCGGGCGAGATGGAAAATCTGGAATCCATAATCAGCCCGACAATTGGAATATTTACAAACATAGGTCACGCCCATGATGAGCATTTTGTAAACCAGCGTCAGAAGGTGGAGGAAAAACTCAGGTTATTCATCAATGCGCAATATCTGGTTTACTGTGCCGATTATCCATTGATTACCGAATGTATTCAGGCTTATAAGAGCTATCAGAACCTGAAAACATTTACCTGGAGCCGGAACCATGAAGCCGACCTAAGGATTACATCAGTGGAAAAAGAAAACTGCAAAGCCATGATCAATGCGATTTTCAAACAGGAAACCATTGAATTAAGTATTCCATTTATTGACGAAGCTTCCATCGAAAACGCCATTCACTGCATTGCCCTGGAACTGTTACTGGAAACCCTCGTCCCTCGTCCCTCGCCCCTCGTCCCTCGTCCCTCGCCCCTCGTCCCTCGTCCCTCGCCCCTCGTCCCTCG
>JBAXRP010000447.1:0-2481 GCA_037131145.1 Bacteroidota bacterium | reverse complement strand
TCCCTTCGGGATTCTATTACAAAACCAATCTTTTCAATCTATTATCATGTCATCCATTCGGGATTTGGCAACCAGGCAACCTTTGATATAATTTTTGTAAAACCCCGAAGGGGTGATATGATTATAGAAAGAATTGTAAAACCCGTTTTAAACCCCGAAGGGGTGATATGATTCTTCATAATGTATGCTATATGCAATCTTATTGGCAACTTGTCCTTATTAATAAGCAGTATTAACAATTAACAATTACATTCTTTTGTAAAATTTATTCAGATGAAAAAAATGAAAACAAAATTCGGAATGGCAGCGATTATGACGCTCGCATTTTTTACCTTCGCTTTTATGCCCGCTCCAAAAAAAATAACAGTTAAAGGTTCGGATACCATGGTTATTCTGGCTCAGAAATGGGCAGAAGTTTACATGAAATCGCACCCGCAAGCGGTTGTCCAGGTAACAGGCGGCGGATCGGGAACGGGTATTTCAGCCCTTATAAATGGCGCAACCGATATATGTAACTCAAGCCGTCCCATGAAACAATCGGAAATGGATAAGCTGAAAGACCGCTATGCTTCGCTGGGGATTGAAATCCCATGCGCCAAAGATGGCGTCACAATTTTCCTGAACGAATCAAACCCGGTAAAAGAGTTGACTTTAAAACAACTGGGCAATATCTTCTCAGGTAAAACTCGCAACTGGAAAGAGGTTGGGGGCCCCGATGAGGATATCAAGCTGTACGGACGTGAAAACAGTTCTGGCACTTACGTGTTTTTCAAGGATAATGTAGTAAAAACCGATTACGCCGCAAGTTGCCAGACTTTACCCGGCACTGCCGCAGTGGTGAATGCAGTATCGAAAGATAAATTTGGTATCGGCTACGGAGGCGCCGCCTACGCTGCCGGCGTGAAACATTGCCTTGTGAAAAAGGATGATAAAAGCCCGGGATATTTTGCAAATGCTGAAACAGTTAAATCAGGACAGTATCCGATTACACGTTACCTGTATATGTACCTTTGCAACCGTCCCACAGGCGAGATAAAGGCTTACATTGATTGGATTCTTAGCCCTGACGGACAAAAACTGGTGACAGAAATCGGTTATTTTCCGGTAAAGTAGTTTTGCTGATAAAAATAAAACCGGCGACGGGCAGCATTTGAAAAGATGTTGCCTTTCATCGTTAATAGGAAAAAATGGAAAATCTACCAATAAATAAGGGATTTGTTTTCACCAAAGAGTCGTTGCGGAAGAAATTCAGATTGTCGGAATTTCTGTCTGAAAAGATTATTACCGGTGTTGCTTTTCTCTCAATCGCTATAATTGTACTGATCTTTTTCTTTGTGTTTCGCGAGAGTCTTCCTATTTTTCATCAGAAAAAGGATGCCGCGAAAGTTGAAACCGTTCAGAAACAGGAACAATATGGAGTAGAAACGGATAAAGCGCAAACCAATTCTTCGGGACAGGAGCAATACGGCGTGACCACGAAAGATACGATGATGATTGAGAACCAATCGCGGGCTGAGGATACCATCGTTCATGGATCTGAGGAAGCAACTTTGAAGAGTCTAATTGGAAATCAGTGGTTGCCTGTTTCTGACAATCCGCGGTACGGGTTGATTCCGCTGTTTGTGGGAACTTTGAAAATAACTCTCATCGCCATGTTATTTGCCGCGCCAATAGCCATCCTTGCCGCCATGTTCTCCGCATCATTTGCCCCATTCTGGCTGCGCGAAATTATCAAACCCGCCATTGAACTGCTGGCGGGTTTTCCATCGGTTGTTATCGGTTTTTTTGCCCTGATGGTGATGGCAAGTTTTTTCCAGGGAATTTTTGGTTACGACGGACGGTTGAATGCTTTCGTTGGCGGCATTGCAATGGCGCTGGCAGCCATTCCGATTATCTTTACAATTACCGAAGACGCGCTTACCGCCGTGCCCCGCACTTATACCGAAGCAAGCCTGGCGCTTGGGGCGTCGAAATGGCAAACAGCATTATTTGTAACCCTGCCTGCCGCCACGCCCGGTATTTTTGCCGCCGTATTGCTCGGCGTCGGTCGCGTTTTCGGCGAAACCATGATAGCACTAATGGCAACAGGAAACGCAGCGCTTTCCTCAGTAAACCCATTTGAATCGGTGCGCACCCTTGCCGCCACCATCGGCGCCGAAATGGCAGAAGTGGTTTTTGGCGATACCCACTATAGCGTGCTATTTCTGATTGGTTCGCTGCTGTTTGTCTTTACCTTCAGCCTCAATGCCATCGCAGAATTTTATGTGAAAGGAAAACTGGTGAAACGATTTCAGGGAAAGCAATGAAAATATCGAAAATCAAAATAACCGGAGGCATCTTTACCGCCATTACCGCAATTTCAGCGGTTCTGATCATTGCGATCATTATAATTCTTCTCGTCGTGATAATTATCGGAGGAAAAAATACCTTTTCCTGGGAATTTCTTACAGCATTTCCTTCCGACGGCATGATGAAGGGCGG
>JBAXRP010000446.1:0-2494 GCA_037131145.1 Bacteroidota bacterium | reverse complement strand
CCCGGTATGTCAGCAACTTGAATTGCCACGACCTTAAGGTCGTGGCAATTGATAAACAGATAGTTACTGGACTTTAGTCCAAACTGTTTCCTTTTCGGAGTGGGCTCAACTTTTAAACTGCTTTAGGTCATCAGTCGAAAGCTCGAACCGCGTTGTTCGCGGCGGCAGTTGGAACAACAACGCCCAGAACTGCCGCGCAGCTTACTGTAACAACAACACTCCCGACAATCGCAACAACAATATCGGTTTTCGGTTGGTTCTTGTCTCAAAGCTCAAAACCGGATGGATTTCCACTTATGAACAGACTGTTGTCCCGTTTCCCGGGTTTTCGGGAACAAAAATGAGCGGTCGCGTACCGTCAGAATCCCTGTAGTTGGTAGGACGAGCCGGATAGCCGTTTCGAAGACTATGGGGATTGTTTTTTGAGTACCTGTTTTAATCAATGATTTCTTACATTTGCGGTAAGGTTTAAGGAAAAGATTGAATAGATTGAGTTTGAAACAGAATCCCGAAGGGATGACATTATTGTAGAAAGAGATTTAATGAGAATTAATTACGATCAACTTGTTTAAAGCAGATAAGCATTATCCACAAAATAACAAACAGCAATTTGTGGCGCCCAAATCTAAAACCGGACTTCTTTTCGGATCATTCAATCCTATTCATAACGGACATCTGATGATTGCCGGTTATATGGCGGAATTCACTGATTTGGCGCAGGTCTGGTTTGTTGTTTCGCCACATAATCCGCTGAAAGAGAAAAACACTTTGCTTGCCGACCATCACCGTTTAACTATGGTAAATCTGGCGATTGAAGATGATTCACGATTCAATTCAACAAATATTGAATTTAAACTTCCGAAACCATCCTACACCATTGATACGCTTACCTATCTTCAGGAAAAATACCCCCGAAAGGAATTTGTCCTGATTGCTGGTGGCGATATGCTGACTTCGCTACACAAATGGAAGAATTACGAGGCGCTGCTTGCCCAATATCAAATATACCTGTATCCGAGACCAGGGGTCTCCCCTACCCCATTCGACAATCATCCGTCAATACGATATACGACGTCGCCTTTGGTTGACATATCATCGAGTTTTATCCGCGACGCCATCCGGGAAGGAAAAAACATGCGGTACTTCCTTCCCGAAAAAGTGTGGAAATATATAGACGAGATGAGTTTTTACAAATAGTCGAACTTTCAATTGATCTTGATAATTTTGGTTATTTCAACTCTGTCATCAACCATTGCTTTAAGTAAATATATACCTGCGGGGAGGTTTTCGAGTGATAGTTCGGTTTTCTTCACGCCCGAAAGCTGGTCTTCGATCAAAAGTTTACCCATCATTCCAAATACCTTAACTTCCACAATGGGATGTTGATTTTCAATTAGAAGTTCAACTGTAAGCATGCTTCTCGTCGGATTTGGGTAAATCCTGAATAATCTGTTTTCCGATAACATGATGGGTTCATTTTCAACGGACATGATTTGGTTTGCAACGAATGGCTCAGAAAGTGAAGCGCAATATTCACCGGTGGTGGAAATATATCCCCGAACATAGCCTCCATTCTGAAATGTAGTTCCAGGTAGAAATTTAATGTTTTCACCAGCGATAAACTTTGCCGAACCGCCATTCAATACAAAAACCAATGTTCCATTTCCGGCGACAAGAATGGTTTGAGTTGCATTGTAACAATTAGATTGCCCATTACCGACAATGACATTATTAACTGTAATCTGAGTAGGTATGGCAGGATTAACAGTAATCATAAGATCAGGAGAAGGCATTCCCGAACCGCATGTATTTATTCCCGATACCCGCATAACCCCGGAAGTTGCATTGGCTGCAAAAGCAACAACGATACTGTTGGTATTGCCACCTGAAATTATGGTGGCGCCGGTGGGCAATGTCCAAACATATCCTGTTGTGTTTGAAATGGCAGTGATACTATATGCTACATCCGTTTGACCTTGTTGTACTATAATCGGTCCGGAAATATTGCCTGCCGCCCCCGGAGCTGAATTAACATTGACTTCTTTTACCGTTGGAATCGCCGCAATACATCCATTAGAATTAGTGTAACCGACGCCAACATTTTGAGTCCCGGCGGCGCTCCAGAGAACCGTAATCATATTTGTGCCGCTACCGGATATGATTGTTCCGCCTGACGATATTGTCCATATATATCCAGTCATACTTGTCTCGGTCATGTAAGTAACCCCTGTGTTACCGGCACACAAAGTGGCTAACCCGGTAATCGTTGGAGTTGGCAATGGATTGACCGTGATATTAAAAGTTAAAATCGCGCCGACACAACCATTTGCGACAGGCGTAATGGTTATGATCGCGCTGATAGGCGCAGTGGTACTATTGGCTGTTGTAAAGCCAGGTATGTTTCCGGTTCCGCTTGCGCCAAGTCCGATTGCGACGTTGCTGTTTGTCCAGGCAAAGGTTGTTCCGGTTACAGTTCCTGTAATTGTTGTAATTG
>JBAXRP010000445.1:0-2503 GCA_037131145.1 Bacteroidota bacterium | reverse complement strand
CATTATAAATTGCTGCCATGAAGGTATTCCAGACCAATGAAATCCGCAACATCGCGCTTATCGGGGGCGCTAAATCAGGAAAAACAACTCTATCAGAAGCCATGTTGTTCGAAGGAGGCATAATCAGCCGCCGGGGATCAGTGGAAGACAAAAATACCGTTTCCGATTACCGTCCTATTGAACTTGAGCGCCAGAACTCAGTTTCGGCAACGATCCTTTACACGCTCTGTGATAATAAGAAAATCAACATTATTGATACGCCGGGTTTCGACGATTTCTGCGGCGAGGTCATTTCCGCGCTTCATGTTGTTGATACAGCCGTAATGGTTGTCAATGGTCAGAATGGTATCGAAGTTGGCACCGAGATAACCTGGCGGTATGCAACCCGCTCAAAAACTCCGGTTATTTTTGTAATCAACCACCTTGACCAGGAACATGCAAATTTTGATGAGACTATTCGCCAGTTGAAAGCTCAGTTCGGAAATAATGTTACTCTGATGCAATACCCGGTGAATGCCGGTCCGGGATTCAACACTGTTATTGACCTGCTGAAGATGAAGCAACTCAAATTCACGGCAGGCGGCGGAAAACCTGAAATTACCGACATTCCTGCCACTGAAAAGGACAAAGCCGACGAGATGTATTCAGCTCTTGTGGAAGAGCTGGCATCCAAAGATGAGTCGTTGATGGAGATATATTTCGATAAAGGAACTCTTACCGAAGAACAGATGCAGCAGGCGCTGAAATCGGGTTTGATAAGCCGTACAATATTTCCGGTGTTGTGTACCTGCGCAAAGCAGAACATGGGCGTTGGTCGTCTCCTCGAATTTATCGCAGGCAGCGTGCCCTCGCCAAACGAAATGCCGGGCGTCAAAACTCTGGAGGGTAAACTGTTAACCTGTAAGCCTTCGGATCCCGCTTCTGCCTTCATTTTCAAAACCTCCATCGAACAGCACATCGGCGAAATCAGCTATTTTAAAGTCTATGCCGGCGAAATTACTGAAGCAATGGACATGGTTAACCCTATAAGACAGTCGAAAGAACGTCTTTCACAGCTTTTTGTCGTCAATGGTAAGAACCGTGAAAAAATCGAAAAGATGGTTGCCGGCGATATCGGCGCAACGATCAAACTGAAAAATTCATATACAAACAACACTCTCAATTTACCCAAAAACGCCGACGATGTGATCACACAGATCACTTTCCCCGATCCGAAATTCCGGGCGGCGGTGAAAGCGAAAAACACCTCCGACGACGAAAAGGTCAATGGCATTCTAAATGAACTTGCCAAGATGGATCCTACGCTTTTAATGGGTTATTCCCGCGAGTTGAAACAGATGATCCTCCAGGGTCAGGGCGAACTTCACCTGAACCTTGCCAAGTGGCATGTTGAGAACCTTGAAAAGATTCCTATCGAATTTTACGCGCCGCGTATCCCATATCGCGAAACCATTACCAAGTCTGCAAAAGCAACCTACCGGCATAAGAAACAGTCGGGCGGTTCGGGTCAGTTTGGCGAAGTTCACATGATGATTCAGCCTTACCGCGAGGGAATGACTGAACAGAATGAGTTTCCAATCCGCGGTCGCGATGTGATCGAACTTGATTGGGGCGGACGTTTGCAGATGAATACCTGTATCGTTGGCGGCGCCATTGATGCGCGCTTTATGCCTGCCATACTCAAGGGAGTTATGGAAAAAATGGAAGAGGGACCGCTTACCGGTTCTTATGCCCGCGACATAGTTTTCAACGTTTACGACGGAAAAATGCACCCTGTTGATTCTAACGAAATATCCTTCAAACTCGCAGGTCGTAATGCGTTCAGGGAAGCCTTTAAAAATGCCGGTCCGAAAATCCTCGAACCTATTTACGACGTAGAAGTTATGGTTCCCGAAGATAAGATGGGCGAAGTAATGACCGACCTTCAGGGCCGCCGCGCAGTGATTATGGGTATGGACAGTGAAGGCAATTACCAGAAAATCCTGGCAAGGGTTCCTCTTGCCGAAATGAACCGTTATTCTACCGCGCTGAGTTCGATAACCAGCGGTCGCGCAACCTACGGGATGAAGTTTGCCGAATATGCCCAGGTTCCTGCCGACGTTCAGGAGAAACTTCTCAAAGCTTACGAAGAACAGGAGAAAGACGAAGAATAGGAGCGCTCCCCAAAGGGTTCTTCGCAAATGATGGAGCGTTGAGAATTGAAATTAAAATTACTCCGAAAAATTATTCTTTTTGACTAAAGCCAACCAGGAGATGATTATCAATTGCCACGACCTTAAGGTGGCAATTCAATTGGAATTTGGGACTTTGAATTTTTAAAATGTGTGGTTTATTAGTAACCCTATTTTAACTGTTCATCTGCTTAGGTCAAGTTGTAAAGAAGTCTGGAAAGCAGGTATTATAAGGAATAATTTCACCCCTTCGGGGTTTAAAACGGGTATTTCAATTCTTTCTATAATCATGTCACCCCTTCGGGGTTTACTCTTACCAATCCCGAAGCAAT
>JBAXRP010000444.1:0-2513 GCA_037131145.1 Bacteroidota bacterium | reverse complement strand
TCGCTGCCTTGGTCTAAATTTCCGGCGGCAAAGTAGAGAATTCCGCCGGTTGTGGTTGTAGTGGCACCTTTCAGGTTGCAATACTTGATGGTATTGTCGCAGGCATCAACGATAAATCGAATGGTCGAAGTTGCTGCAGCGTTTGAGGTACTTGTGTTCATGATCGTTAAATCAGGCGTAGTTCCGGTTTGGTTTACTCTGCCGTCAATGGTAACAAAATCGGCGCTGTTGAAATCTATCAAAGGTGCAGGAAGATTTCCACTGATACTTAAGCCTGTGGTTGTAGGATAAATGCTTATCGCCGTATAACTCGCTGAACCGTTCCCATTGGCGTTGAGCACGGCAGAAGCTGCTTCGGTTGTGCTGGCAGTTACCTGGATGGTTATTACGCCTTTGTGCGTTCCTGCATTTACCGCATCGAAAGCCGCTTTGAGAGTTGAATAACCTGTTGGCCCCAATGTTCCCACGGTTGCTGTTAGGCTGATTTGGGCAAAGGCGTTCATGATGACTGCCATCGTCAGAATTATTGTTGAAAGAATCTTTTTCATTGTTGTAAAAAGTTTGTTGTTTGGATTAGCATGCAAAGATATTTTGAGGGTATAAAACGATAAAAAAAAATCCGTCCTGAATCTTCAATTTGAAGATACGGGACGGATTTTTGATCAACAGGCAAGGATTTTAATCAGATTTGCGTACGGCAGCCTTTGGCTGAGGTATCGTTTTGATAAATGAAACCGGGCTCATTCCGGTGAATTTTTTAAAAGCTTTATAGAAAGCCGACCTGGAGTTAAAACCTGATAATTCCGCAATCTGGTCCATCGACATCTTTGCCGATTCCGGATTCATCAATACAGTACAAGCTTCCTTTACCCGCCATTGGTTGATAAAATCATTAAAATTCATTTCATAAGTATTATTTAGTATGGCTGACAGGTACGATTTATTGGTATTCAAACGTTTGGCCAATTCCGTGAGGGTGATTTTTTTATCAATATGAATTTTTTCTGTTGCCATGATTGCTTCCAGTTTGGCAATGATTTCCCCCGTCGTCTCTGGAAGCAGATGATTTCGCTCAGGATCAGGAGAATCCAGCTTTATTGACTGTCGTATTCTTTTTGAAAGATTCAAATAAGCTATTTGCAAATCTTTATGTTGACTCCGGATATAATATATTATTACAGCCAATCCGATAACAAAAAATATCCCTATCACAGTAAAAATCTGATGATAAAGCAATTTTTCTTCCAGGACTTTATTTTCGATATTCTGGCTTCGTATGACTTGCTCGGCGACGACCGATGAAAGCAAAATCCGGCTATCGATAAAACTCTGTGAACCTACAAGTTTTTTAAGGCTATCATTCAACTGAGTGGCATGTCGGCTATATTTTTTTGATAAATCAAGGCTGGGTTGTATGCTGAAATAGTATGCAATTGAATCTGCAGTAGCGCTGGAGGTATATGGGTCCTTAAGCTTTTCAGCATGATACAACGATGAGTCTGCACATAGAATGGCAACAGAAAGGTTATTCACAGAAGGGTCTTTGAATAACCTTGTCAGATACAATTCGGTTAGATTTGCATTGGACCTGGCTTGTATGGACAAGTTTAAAGCCAGATTGAAATAGTAATCACTACTGTCTTTCATCGAACGTGCCAGGTAGATTTGATACAACAGTGTTTGCATTTCACATTCGATTTCACGGCTTGTTACAAGTAGTTTACTTTTCGTATTCGCACTGTAATTGTGATTTCCCTGTTGGAATGACATCAGCATCTGTTTGCATTTTCCGCCAAAATAAAGAGCAGAATCCGGCTTATTATTGATAATGGCAATTTTCCCAAGGTAAAGATAGTTTTGAGCTTCGGTTATGTAAATGGTATCTGACAGAATCTTATGTGCCTTGTTGAAATAACCGACAGCAGAATCCTGGTTGTTTTGACGCAGGTAAACAAGTCCAATATTCTGAAGTGCAATTCCTTCTGCCTGATATTTTTGATATTGCTTTGAAATTGAAATAGCTACGCGGTAAAACTTTAAAGCCTGGTCATTCTGATTATTCCTGAAAAAGAAATTACCAATATCGATGAAACTATATGTACTTGAAATATAAGCATCAGGATTACTGATAAAAATTGACATGGCTTCAAGTAAACTTCGATAAGATTTCAGAAAATCCGGTTTACGGTATAGATAAAATTCCACTTTATCCATCAGAATGTAAAACTTCTGATGAGGATGATGAAGAGAATCCATAATTCGAATCATATAATCATAAAGAAATTCAGCCGAATCAGGATTTAATATGTAATAGCGGGCTGAAACCTTTTGCAGTGAATCCATTAACCTGGCTTGTTCAGGGGTATAATTGGGAATGAAAATATCTTTGGGCTTTGATTTATTGCAGGAAAAGAACTGAAAGGTGAAAACAATCAACAGTGCGGCTGTGAAAGTGATTCTTTTGAAAAACAAAGCTTTAAAATCCATTTTTTGCCACAAAAGCATAGTTAGTT
>JBAXRP010000443.1:0-2514 GCA_037131145.1 Bacteroidota bacterium | reverse complement strand
GGTTCGCCCCAGCCATCAGCAAGTTCCGATTCATTGCCAATGCTAATGGTAATTGGGATACCCAGAGGGGCATCATACGATAATCTGAATTTCAGGGTTAGCAGGACATCCCCGCCTGAAAGGTTCAGTGGTTCAACTTGTGACCAGGCGATCCTGATTTGTCCGTTTTGCGCAGAGTAAATCACATTTCCCTGAGAAATTGAGATGTTCAGCAATTGCAGATTATCCTGCGGATAACTCATAGTTAGTGAGATTGCACTGATCTCTGCGCTTTCCATTATCCTCACGGGAAGTTCAAATTCATCTCCCTGCATCACCTCTATAATGCCTTCATTTATGAGCGAAACATCAGCCAATGCTGCATCTCCCGGATTCGGGATATATGAACCGTTAACATCTCCAACACAAAGTCCCTGGAAATCCTGAACAACGTTTGTACCTGCTACAATGACAGTATCGCCGCCGGTTGGTTTTGCAAATACCCAATCGCCGCGGGCAAAGGAGTTATCGAGCCCTACGTACCTGCGCTCCACTTTGAGCGCGTCAGTTCCGTTGATGACATTAGAATTATTGACGTCGGCTGCAAGCAAACGCACCGGGACAGTCAGCGGTTCAATTCCTACATAATGGCGTAAAATCACCAGGGCGTCAGTTGCATTACCGCCATCCCAGGGCTTGGAGCAGTTTGCGCCTATGGTATAAATGGAGCTTGTCTTTCCTACGAATTCATATTGCCCGTTGATGTTAGTGAGCGCCGAATCTATCGTGACTCCGTTTTGTTTAAGAATTACCCACAATGAATCGAGGTCCGTATTTGATGTGTTATCATACCTGAATGTACCGTTTATGTTCAATTCCGAACGAACCTCGCCGTTGATATAATAAGTGGATGTTGGAACGTCAACCAAGGGGTTTCCTTCGGCGTCGGCGTATTCACAATCTGATCCACCGTTTGATTCGTTGTTGAAGGCGACTGATGTTGTTCCCGAAATATAGGTAAATACCAGATCAACAAGTTTGCTGTAATCGCTGAGAATTACCGGGTTGGAGTTCGACCAGGAAACCATCACCTTGTGCAGATCGGATGAAACATGGCTATCATTTAGAACCATCCCGGAAAGCGCAGGATTGACGTTTGCGCCGCCGCTAAAAGTCATCACGTTGGGGTTATATTCAACCCTCAGTGAAATCGCGGTAATGCTGTCGAATCCGGTCACGGTAATTGGGACAGATACTGGGTAACCCAACCAGGCTACAACACTCCCGGCGGTTGTAACCGGGGCTGCATTAACCGGTTTTGCCACCGTAAATAGAAACTCAGTGGTTTTTGCGATAACGCCTTTTGAAGAGGATAAGATGATAAGTAATATCAACGTTCGCGTGAGTATATTCATACCTGAATTTTTTTACGGATTTAAGGTGAGTTCTAATTTTTAATATTCAGGTTCCACGTTCCAAATCCTTGCTTTCAACGCTTTTTAAACAAAGTCCTCTCTCGTTTCCCCTTGAGATTTGGATCCTGGAAAGTGTAAAGTTATAACATTCTGATCCCAAATTCCAAATTTCAAATCTAAAATTCCAAATCATTGCTGTCAAGACTTGTCAATCTATAACTATCACTTGTTTCTCCCCTGAAATTTGGAACCTGAAACTTTGAACCTGGAACCTGGAACCTGAAACCTGGAATTTTTATAATGTGGTTTTATCCTGTTTTGAGTATATAATCTGATTAACTTTACAACATGGATTTAAAACGGCGGTTATATTCAACTCTCCTGCTTCTGGCGCTATGTTTTGCAGCTATTTACAACGTTTGTTCCCAGTCGGCGTCGCCCGTTGTAATCGCTGATTTTTCAATGCCCGATACTGTTTGCCGTGATGGAGATGTGGTAATCGTCAACCGTTCGCAAGGCGCCACCACCTATTTCTGGAAGTTTTGTACCGGCGATCCATTGACTGATATGCGCGGGATTGATCTGGGAAACCCTTCAGGTTATCTCCAAACGCCACGGGGTATTTCGCTGGTTCAGGATAATGGAAATTTTTTCGGTTTCATCGCTAATTCCGGGAATGGTTCAATCATCAGGATTTCATGGGGCAACCATCTTCAAAACCCGGTAACCGCCGAAAATCTCGGCAATCTTGGAGTGTTGACTACCGACATTTTTGGAATCCAGAGAAAAAATATATTTATAGGTCAGTCGGCCTTATTTCTTAGTTGTCAATAACTGTGGTTACTATTCTCTCTCGCCTTCAATCAATACCTTGAATGAAAGCTTAGTTGTAACATGACTGCTGAATAGAATTTTTTTCATCTTGGTTTAATTGCCATTCAATGTTGCTTAATTTTAATCGCTCAACAAGGATTGAAAGAATTATTGATGCAGAAACTGAAATATTAAAACTTTCAGTAAAACCATACATTGGAATTTTCATAAATTCATCAGCCATAGATAATGCTTCTTGAGTTAAACCAGTTAATTCTGTGCCGAAAAGAAAAGCAGATTTACCTTT
>JBAXRP010000442.1:0-2545 GCA_037131145.1 Bacteroidota bacterium | reverse complement strand
ATAATGCGGGATTACCCGTGGCGCATGAGAAGTCGGATGTTGCAACACATTTAACAGTATCTCCATCCGAAGGGAAATAGGTAAATACCGGATTGTTATCGCCAACATTAATGCCATTGACCATCCATTGGTAAATAGGAAAATTCCCTCCATTTACAACAGCAGCAGAATAGACAACCGGTTGCCCGCTGCAAACCGGATTGGATGAAGCCTGTATATTCACACTCACCGGAAGCTCTGAGGTAACGGTAATTACTATAGGCGACGACTGCACAGTGTTTGAACTGACGCATGAAGCGCTGGAAGTCATTTCACAAATAACTACGTCGCCATTGACCGGAGTGTAGGAAAAAGACTGCAACCCCGCGCCGGCGTTCAACCCGTTTACCTTCCATTGATAAAGAGGATTGAACCCGCCATTTTCAGGATTTGCAATAAACGTTACCTCGTTTCCCGCACAGGCTGGATTTTGTGAAACAGAAACCGAAACAGAGATAGGCACAGATTCAACAACATTCATGATTATGGAATTTGACACAACCGGATTGTTTGCCGGACAGGCAATGCCAGAGGTCATCAGGCAAGTCACTGTATCGCCATTTCCCGGAATGAAACTGAAATTGGCTGAATTATTTCCCACATTAAGCCCATTTACTTTCCATTGATAACCGGGAGAAATCCCGCCATTTACCGGCATTGCCGTATAATACACAAGAGCTCCCAGACATATCGGATTGCCCGAACTTACTATTGAAACAGCCGTTGGCAGATAAGGATTTACATCCATCAACAGCGGCGCCGATGTAGCCGGATTGCCCGTTGCGCATGAAAAATCAGAAGTTGCCTCACATTGGACATTATCTCCCTGAGCAGGCGTGTATGAATATCCCGTACTGTTGGTCCCTACATTGATGCCATTAACCATCCATTGATAACCCGGATTAACTCCTCCATTAACAGAAGTAACCGTAAAATCAACTGATTGACCCAGACATGAGGGGTTGGCAGATGCCGAAACCGATACGCTAACCGGTAAACTTGAGCTAACAGTCATCACAACCGGCGGGGATGTTGCAGGATTTCCCGTTGAACATGACAACCCTGAAGTTAACTTACAAGTGACAACATCGCCATTTTCCGGGATATAGGTGAAACTCTGACTATTTATCCCAACAGGTATTCCATCAACTTTCCATTGATATTGCGGCGAGATGCCTCCATTTACAGTTAGAGCTGTGAATGTAACATAACTATTGATGCAAACAGGATTTGCCGATGGCGAAACCGAAACGCTTACCGGTTGCACGGAGCTCACTGTCAATGTTATAGGGTTTGACATTACATTCAGGACTGCCGTGCAATTTGAATTTGAAATCATATTACATTGAACAATATCGCCGTTTATTGGGATATATGAAAATACGACATTGTTTGTTCCCGCATTTATTCCATTTACTTTCCATTGATATACAGGCGCAGTTCCTCCATTGGAAGGCGTTGCCGTCAACACAACTGTTGAACCTTCGCAAACCGGATTTGATGAGGGTGCGATTGAAACGGCTGCAGGCGAATTTGGATTCACATTCATTACGATCTGATTCGAGTTTGAAGGATTTCCGGTGGCGCACTGAGCATTCGATGTAACGCGGCAATATATAGCGTCGCCATTGCTTGGCGAGTAGATATATGTCGGACTATTTGTACCAACAATTGTCCCGTTAACCCGCCATCTGTAAAGCGGAGTCGCTCCGCCATTCGTAACGGTTGCATTAAATGTTACCGGCGCTCCCTGGCAAGTTGGATTCTCAGAAACGGTAATTAATACTGAAACCGGTAACTGCGGATAAACCGTCATATTTATCGGGTTGGAAATGGCGGGATTCGGGGCGGCGCAACTTAAACTGGTTGCAATCTGACATGTCACCACATCTCCAATAGCTGGCGCATACTGGTAAGTGTGATGGTTTGGTCCGGCATTTATTCCATTTACCTTCCATTGATAATTCGGCGAGTTCCCGCCATTTGTGGTAGTTGCAGTAAATGCAACAAGCGTGGTAAAACAAATAGGATTATTGGAAGCTGCAATTGAAATGGTTACCGGTAATGATGAAATTCCGTTCATCCTTACCGGCGCCGAAAATGCAGGATTACCGCTTACGCAAACAGAATTGGAGGTCAAAATACACACAACACTGTCGCCATCCGACGGCGAATAGGTATAAACCGGATTATTTGCTCCCACATTTACATGATTTACCTGCCACTGATACTGTGGCGCTGATCCTCCATTGGAAGGAGTCGCCGTAAAAGTTATTGGGTTCCCGACACAAAACGGATTAAACGAAGCCTGAACGGCAACGCTTACCGGCTGAATCGGTATTACCGCCATGTTGATATTATTTGAAACTCCCGGATTTCCCGATGAACACAAAGCATTAGAAAGAACGCGACAAACAACAACATCGCCATTCACGGGAATATATGTGTATTCAGGGCTGTTTGCGCCAACATTTACGCAATTGACACTCCATTGATAAACCGGAGA
>JBAXRP010000441.1:0-2563 GCA_037131145.1 Bacteroidota bacterium | reverse complement strand
GGAACAACACCCGATGCCGTGCCGGCAAATGTTGCAACGGAGCCTGTCAATAGATTTGAATTTAACGAAAGTGTCAGTGGAAGTGCCCCAGCGGCAACCATCAGTCGAAAAGCATAACCCGCATCCCAGTTTGATGAATTATCTGTGATCGCGGTAAGTTTGCCTGATGTTGATTTTACCAAACCCGTAAGGGTTGTTTTCAATGAATCCTGGGCGCCCCAGTAACTGACATTGTGCAAAACAGTTCCGTTCAAAAACAATCTGTACCCGGCCGAATAAGTAGTGTTTGGTGGTGTTGACCATAAACCATCGGCCCGTAAATAATTTAACGTGCCTCCATTTGAGGCAGGGACAATCCCGCTGGTCAGGGATCTAAAAAGTCCAATATCCAATTGTAAGCTATCGTTCAACAAACCTGCGTAGGTCAATGGAGGCAAGGGTTTAATAGAACGCGCAAATGGCGCCCAAACAGGCGTTCCAGAAGTACCGGTATTGACATAAAAACCAGAAGGGAACCCGTTAGGGGCATCCGTTTGATAAACCAGAAGGCCATTCGCCGGTTGACTGATAGCAACTCTTTGGGTTTTGGTCATCCGGGGGATAAGCATACCTTTGGTCTTGGACTTTATATCAAGAATGGACGAGGCATCGGCTGTAGAAACCGCTGAATCTATCGACACCTGGGCCGACAGTTGGAAACAGAGCGTTAAAAAAAACAGAAGGATGAATAATTTCTTTGACTGCCGAAAAATGGAAGAGGCTGCTTTACCCTTAATTGGTGTTTCCATAATTAGAAGAATTGGAATTAAGTGTGAATAATATAAAAATCAATGCTAAAATACTAATAAACAGAATATTATCAAGCCATACCGCCTAAAAACCCCAAAAAAATCATAACCAAAAGTAATAAATAAAATGAAAGGACTAAAAAAAATTTAATAATTTTGAGTTTTTTCGTCAAAAAGAGCGTTTTACCTTTTCATTTATCAATAATAACATATTCTGATCTCATGAGAACATTTATCCTCCTTTCGTTCATTTTCATTTTTGGGACTTTTCCCACTCTCACACAGGCCCAAACATCAATTAAAGGGTACAAAAGTTATCAAAAACCCGACTATCCAAAGGCATACGACCTTTTCAGGGAAGCTTTGCTCGAAGACGAACAGGATGTCGTCGCAAATTATGGCATGGCATTGTTGTATTCGAACGACTCGTACAAATCACCTTTGGACCTTATGAAAGCGTTTCATTATATCAGGATAGCCAAAGCAAATTTAAGCCAGACAGATGGAAAACTGTTAGCTGAAATTAAAAAGAACATTCCGGATATTAATACTATAATTCCAAGGGATTACGATGAAATCGAACTCAAACTGGCCGGACTGATCCGCAGCGATGCGACCAAGGCCAGGGTTGTGGGCGCAGAAAAATTTGTGAATGCCTTTCCTAATTCGAAATACCTTCAGGAGATGATCCAGATAAGGAACTTCGAAATATTTGGGGAGGTAAGGAATACCAACCAGGTTGATGCTTATAATAATTTTATTGAACGGTTCCCGGCGGCAACTGAGATTTTCGATGCAGTTAAACTTCGCGACCAGGCAGCTTATCTCGATTTGTTGAGGATGCCCGAGTTGACCAAAGTGTACGATTACCTCGCGCGCTATCCCGGTAGCGAAACACTTGAGCAAGTGATCAATATGCGCGATTCGCTTGAATTTGCCCGGGCCGTGGCAGCCAACACCACCGAAGCCCTTACTTCTTACATAAAATCGTTTCCCCAATCGCGCCAGATTGATAGAGCAATTTCGCTCAACATTCAAAAATCGTATGACAGGGCACAGGAACGAAATGCGATCAAAGATTACCAGGATTTTATCAACAGGTATTATACTTCCGAGCAGGGCGAAGGTGCATTGACGCTAAGGGACAATCTGCAATTTGAGGAGATCAAAGAAACCAACACCGTGGATGCGTTCAACAAATTTATCACCTGGAGCCCGAACACTTCGAAAAAGAAAGAAGCAATTTCATTTCGCGACAAAAAGGCTTATGCTGATGCCCTGGAGGCAAACACGATCGAAACAATTGAGGAGTTCATCTATCGCTATCCGGCTGCCCCACAGGTAAAGGATGCCTCTGTTATGCGCGATACATTACTGTTCCGACAGTGCAACCTGCTTACATCCCCGGCCCGCTTTTACGATTATATGAAACCGTACCCGATCCTTGCACAGTCGCCCAGGGCCCTGGAGATCATAGAAAAACTTACATTCAAAGATGCGGAATTGACCAAATCGAAAGACGCTTATATTTTGTTCATTGAGAAGTACCCTTCCTCCCCATTAAAGAAAGTGGCCGAGGAAAGGCTCAGGAAATTAAATTGATAAAGGACCGCCTTGATAAGTTTCCCGGGAACGGGGGATTATTGCTTTGCGGGTACCGGCGCCACCAAAGTTGCATTGTTTTTTGATTCAACGCCGATCACGCTTTGGGTAATGAGGGCGTGATAGCTTATCAGCAGGATTGTGATTAGGCAGGCGAGGACAAACTTAAGGAT
>JBAXRP010000440.1:0-2581 GCA_037131145.1 Bacteroidota bacterium | reverse complement strand
TTCCAAACCTCCAGTTCAACATGAGCGTAATCGGGAAGATCCAGATTTCGCCGGGGGTTTTTTCCGTGAATGAGAATGATATCCTTGGGGCATTTGTCGGCGCCGAATGTCGTGGCGTTGCCAACCCTTTTTCTTCTCTGGGCGGTATTTTGTTTATGACAATAGGATCGAATATCCAATTGGGAGAAACTGTGACCTTCAAAATTTATCTTGCCTCTACAAACCAAATAGTTGACGCCATTGAAACAATTCCTTTCCAGAATGCCGGTGAAGTTGGAACAATGGCGAACCCTTTTATCTTTACATATAGCGCCCCGTGTTCTCTTACGGTGACCCCTTCGAACCAGAATGTTGCCTATAATCCTTCAACGGCAACAAGTTTCGCTGTAATTACTACCTGCATCTGGAGCGCGGTGAGCGATCAAATCTGGTGCGCGGTAACATCTTCGGGTTCGGGGAATGGAACGGTTACGGCAAGTTGTGGGCAAAACACATCTATCAATCAGCGCATAGCCAATATAACCGTGACTGTCCCTGGTCAGACGCCGGTTGTTGTCACCGTCATCCAGGCTGGGGCTCCCGGTCCGCCCACCTGGACTCCGGTTCCAAACCTTCAGTTCAACATGAATGTAATCGGGAAGATTCAACTTTCGCCGGGAGTTTTTTCATTGAACCAGAATGATAAGATTGGGGCGTTTGTCGGCGCCGAATGTCGCGGAGTCGCCAATCCTTTTGCTTCGCTGGGCGGAGCTCTATTCCTTACCATCGGCTCCAATGTTCTTTCCGGTGAAACGGCAACGTTTAAAATTTTCCTGGCTTCAACAAATGAAATAGTGAATGTCAATGAAACCATGCCTTTCCAGAATGCCGCTGAAATTGGAACTATGGCGAATCCTTATATATTCACCTTTCCGATGCAAAATAATGTTATTGTGCAGGGATTAACGATCAATAGCGGACAAACCGTATGTCTCAACGCGCTTCAAACAATTACAGTCGCCGGGGCGGGAACAAACTTCCTGTTAAAGAATGGCGGCTCCGCCACGATGATTGCCGGACAAAAGATATCAATCCTCGCTGGCGCCACGGTTCAATCAGGCGGGTATTTGCATGCCTATATTACAACCACAAACAGTTATTGCAGCTCCATTCCGCCATCCGTGGCAAATCTACTGGGTGAAGAAGAGATGAAATTTCCCGGCACACAGAAATCCTCGCTATTTATTGTTTATCCAAATCCTACCGCTGGAAAATTTATCCTTGAATTATCCGGGAAAAAATCACCTTCTTCGGCGCTGGTGAGGATTTACAATATGAAGGGGTTGGAAGTATTGACGAAACAACTGCCGTCATCAGAAAAATCGGAGTTTTCACTGGAAAATCAAGCGCCGGGGATTTATCTGATCAGCCTGATTTACGATGGAAAAACAGAGACGGCGAGGATCATGAAGCAATGAGACAACCAAACCAGGCTAAAAACTCAGATCAATGAACAAACAGCATTTATGTCAGGAAGAGCCTTATGCTGGGGCAATTCAAGTTGCTGACATACCGGACTTATAGCCAAATTTTGATTTTTTTGACTACTTTTCGAAGCGGACTCAAAATTACAGATTCACAACCAGTAGCTCACGACCTAAAGCATGTAAGGCGTCCGATATTTTTGTTATTTGCGCTGCGCGCGGTTTGCTTTCTCCCGAGGCATAGCGTTGTAACTGCCGCTGATTGATTCCTGTGATACGCTCCAAAGCCGAATTGGTAAAAATCCCACGATAATGTTGCAGTAAGCTTGCGGTTTCGAATTTATAAATCAATTCAAAACCGGCATTAAAAACTGCCGGAATTTCATCGCCAAACTCGGCGCTTGTTTCGAGGTGAAATTCAACAGCTTCCTGCATGTTGTTTTTCAGTTCTTGAAATGTCTTCCCGGTTGATACGCATCCCGGCAATTCCTCGATATACGAAGAGTAATTATTATCTGACAGTTCTACTGTTACTACTACTTTCCTCATCCTCATTGAATTTTAATTTATTTTAAAAAGCAGCGATTATGAAAGTCCTGCTTGGATTAAAATACTTTTTGCAGTGTTTGGTGACAAATCTGCGCTTAATTTACCCGAAACAGTTACCACACCCTGTTTTATTAAATGCCTGTATTGTCGATGGCTTCCTTTTTGCCGCAAAAAATACCAGCCATCACCTTCAATGTAATCAATCATTTCTTTTACTTTCCAGGTTTTCACTGAGGTATGGTTCTTAATTGAAATTACAAATATAATTGTATTATTACAACTATACGAATATTTTGACAATAATTTTTAACCTGTTTTATTTGTAAACAGGGAAGAAATACAACATGCCAATACCCCATTTGCAGATTAGCAATTATAGGACTAACTTTACCAATCGAATTGAAAAATGAAATGAAAATGCCAAAAGAAATTGCACCCGAAAACCTCTATTACAGAATTGCCGGACTTTTACAGGCGGCAAAGCAAAATGTTGTTCGCGCCGTAAATCAAACCATGGTTTACACCTATTACGAAATCGGGCGGATGATTGTTGAAGACGAACAACAAGG
>JBAXRP010000439.1:0-2581 GCA_037131145.1 Bacteroidota bacterium | reverse complement strand
AACTTTAAAAGTTTCTAAAGGGATTCCTGATTCTCTTACATCTCTCGCAGCTCTCGGCGGATGGTTGTACCCATACTTTTCTTTTAAATCTTGTGTTGTAATAAAACCATGTTCAGGAATATGGTCAATTATAATTTTTGCACGTTTATTAGTGATGGATTTGATGATTTTCAGAAATTCTTCGGAGTATTTTTTCTTTGCCTTACTCATATTCGTCAAACAACATAAGTTGTTCTTCCTTGATGGATTGATAAATATCGTTAAACGTAACTCTTTGATAAAGCGCCGGTGAAATATAGAGAGATTCCACTGTATAGCAATTCCTGTTTAATAATGTTGCCTGTGAAGATCTGCCTGCATTTATTTCAATTTTGTAAAGTTCGAGTCTGTCAGGTAAAGGTTTTCCATGCTCTTTATCCCCGGTTTTGCCATCAAAACTCAAGATAAATGGTATATTATTCAAATTTAATTTATAGAGTTCTTTTACAAAATCAGAAAATTCAATATGACTATGATACCGAAAACCGCCATTCAGTCCAGTACCCTGATACGGAGGGTCCATATAAATTAAATCATCAGGAGTAGCCATCTGTAAAACGGTTTGATAGTCAGAGCAACTAAGTTCGGTTTTTCCATTAAGTAATGATGAAGTTTTTAAAATATTGTCATGGATAATTTCGGATTTCTTCCTAATCTTCGTTTATCGGGACTTTGGTTAAATTCCCCTTTTTCATTATATCTGACAGATGCTTTTACACATTTCGCGAATAAAAACAATAAATGTTCAGGTTGATGAGTATTATTGAATTTTTCTCGAATTTCATAATAGTATTCTTCTTCTCTGCCAAGTTGATTAAACCAGATATCATGGTATTCTGAAATTATTTCATTAGGGTAATTAATGATTTTATCCCAAAGGTTAATTAACGGTTCATTCAAATCATTGATTAAAAATGAATCAGATTTGGAGAAAAATGATGATGCCAATGAAATAGCTGCCGACCCGGCGAAAGGTTCAATCAATTTTTTCGTTTTATCCGGAAAATACCTCAGTATTTGATTAGCAATATTTCGCTTGCTACCTTGGTAAGGAAATGGGTTGGGTACGTGCATTTTTTTATCAAAAGTACAAATATTTCTCTTTTATATGAATGCGCTTTCCCCGGTAATGTCAAGTCCGGTGATGAGCAGGTGGATATCGTGTGTGCCTTCGTAAGTAATAACCGACTCAAGGTTCATCAAATGACGCATCATCGGGAAGTCGCCGGTAATGCCCATTGCGCCCAGAATCTGCCGCGACTCTCTTGCAATATCGAGCGCCATTTTTACATTGTTCCTTTTGCACATTGAAATCTGCGCAGGCGTAGCCCTGTCTTCATTTCTCAAAACACCCAGCCGCCATGCCAGCAACTGTGCCTTGGTGATTTCGGTAACCATTTCGGCTAACTTTTTTTGCGTCAGTTGGAATGCTGCTATTGGTTTGTTGAACTGTTTTCGTTCAAGGGAATATTGAAGAGCGGAATCGTAGCAATCCATAGCTGCGCCGATTACTCCCCAGGCGATGCCGTACCTTGCAGAACTGAGGCAGGTGAGCGGACCTTTCAGCCCCTTGACCCCCGGAAAAAGATTTTCTTTGGGAATTTTTACATCGTCAAAAACAAGTTCGCCGGTAGAGGAGGAACGCAACGACCATTTTCTAAGGGTTTCGGGAGAGGTAAAACCCTCCATTCCACGCTCCACTATCAATCCCTTAACGGTTTCAGTTTCATCTTTTGCCCACACAACGGCGATGTCGCAGATAGGCGCATTGGTGATCCACATTTTGGCGCCGTTCAACAGGAAATGATCGCCCTCGTCGGTGAAACGGCTGAGCATTCCTCCCGGATCGGAACCATGATTTGGCTCAGTAAGTCCGAAAGCGCCAATCATTTCGCCGGTTGCCAGCTTTGGCAGGTATTTCCTTCTCTGTTCTTCTGTGCCGAACTTGAAAATCGGGTACATCACGAGCGAAGATTGCACCGAAGCCATTGAACGTATGCCTGAATCGCCTCTTTCAAGTTCCTGCATTATTAAACCGTAGGAAATCTGGTCTAACCCCGAACCGCCATACTCCACGGGAATATATGGACCGAAAGCGCCAAGTTCGCCAAGTTCTTTTATCAGATGCCGCGGAAATTCATGTTTCTGGTTGGCTTCATCAATGATGGGGATCACAGCGCGATTAACCCAGTCGCGGATTGAGCCGCGAATGAGTTTATGTTCGTCTGTCAGAAGTTCATCTACCTGGTAGTAGTCGGGGGATTTGTATCTTATGGTTGCCATAGTTTCTAATTAAATGATATCGTTTCTGATTAGTTATTTTTCCCAAACTTCATATTTCAATCTATAATCATGTCATCCCTTCGGGATTCTGTTGCGACGCCAATCTTTTCAATCTATAATCATGTCATCCCTTCGGGATTCTGTTGCAAAATCAATCTTTTCAATCTATAATCATGTCATCCCTTTGGGATTCTGTTGCAAAATCAATCTTTTCAATCTATAATCATGTCATCCCTTTGGGATTCTGTTGCAAAACCAA
>JBAXRP010000438.1:0-2601 GCA_037131145.1 Bacteroidota bacterium | reverse complement strand
CCCAACAACCGGGGACGTTACACTTCAGTTGCCAGAAAATGAAGAAACCCGGATGATTAAACTAGAAATAACGGATATCAACGGTCTCTGCAAAATATCAGAAGACCTTCCCAGCCTTCGGCAAAATACCGTTTCCATTGAAAGTCTCTCTCCCGGAATGTATTTTCTGCATGTAACCACAGAAAAATCGAAAGAGACTGTTAAAATCGTAAAGTGGTAAAACCGTAAAGTGGTAAGGAAAACGCTTTGTAGAACTGTCTTTACCACTTTACCGTTTTACCGTTTTACTACTTGATCCATGGAATTTTCCTGTAATTTGTAATTTCATGATGGTTGTTTTTAATACTTTTATTGTCTAAAACCGACTGGTTTTATTATTAAACTTGACCCACTCCAAAAAAATCAATAATTTCTATAGGATTGATATCAACGATCCGTCTGATACTATCGGTCAAATATCCTATTTTCTGCTTTTATCCTGATATTCATTTCTGGAAACTTTTTGGCGTAAAACCTGGTCAATATCCTGGATTTACTCATTATACAAATCAGGGTGAACCACCGGAAACATAAATAATATTTTACGGTTTTTGTAATCGCATGAAATTTTGACGCTTGTGGTATCGTAAAAACTCATTAACTTTGTCCTGTTAATCAATTAACAATTAATTCATGAAACCCACTCATATCGAACATATTGGAATTGCAGTTAAAAGTTTAGAGGAAAGTATTCCCTTTTATGAAAGTTTATTGGGCGTTTCCTGCTACGCTGTAGAAGAAGTTAAAGACCAGAGGGTAAAAACTGCTTTTTTTCTCATTGGCAAAACCAAAATTGAACTGCTTGAGCCAACAGATCCTGAAGGTCCGATAGGAAAATTCCTTGAAAAAAAGGGTGAAGGCATTCATCACATTGCTTTTGCAGTAGAAAATGCGACGGAAGCCCTTGCCGAAGCCGAATCGAATGGACTTGCCTTAATTGATAAGGTTTCCCGCAAAGGAGCAGAAGGAATGAACATCGGTTTTCTCCACCCGAAATCAACACATGGCGTTCTTGTCGAATTTTGTTCACACACGTAAAACCCCCTACACCTAATTATGGCACTCGAAAACAAAATAACCGAACTTCTCGAAAAGCGGGAGAAAGCTAAACTCGGCGGCGGTGAAGAACGAATCAGGTCGCAACACAAAAAAGGAAAATTCACGGCGAGGGAACGTATAGAAAAACTGCTCGATGAAGGTAGTTTTGAAGAGTACGACATGTTTGTAACCCATCGGTGTACCGATTTTGGACTTGAAAAAGAACAATACCTCGGCGATGGAGTTGTCACCGGGCGCGGAACCATTGACGGACGGGTTGTGTTTGTCTTTTCTCAGGATTTCACCGTTTTCGGCGGATCTTTATCCGAAACCTTTGCGAGAAAAATATGTAAGATAATGGACCAGGCAATGAAAGTTGGCGCTCCGGTTATCGGGATCAATGACTCGGGAGGCGCCAGAATTCAGGAAGGAGTTAATTCTCTGGCAGGATATGCGGAGATTTTCATGCGCAACATTGCCGCTTCAGGAGTTATCCCACAGATATCTGCCATCTTTGGTCCATGTGCAGGCGGAGCGGTTTATTCGCCAGCCCTCACCGACTTTGTAGTTATGAGCGAAAACTCAAGCTATATGTTTGTCACTGGACCCAAAGTCACAAAAACTGTTACCGGCGAGGATATTACTACGGAAGATCTTGGTGGCGCCTCAATTCATTCCACCAAATCGGGAGTCGCTCATTTCCGGGCGGGAAATGAAGAGGAAGGCATATTGATTATCAGAAAACTTCTTGAATATCTTCCGCAGAATAACCTCGAAGACCCGATAATTACCGATTGTACTGATCCAATTGACCGCGTTGACGATTCATTGAACGACATTGTTCCGGCAAATCCCAACCAGCCTTACGACGTTAAAGATGTAATTTATCGCATTGTTGATGATCAGCAGTTTCTGGAAATACATCAGCATTATGCAAAAAATATCGTAGTAGGCTTCGCTAAATTCAATGGGATGTCCTGCGGAATTGTCGCCAATCAACCAAATTTTCTTGCCGGCGTTCTCGACATTGAGGCATCAAGAAAAGCTGCCCGCTTTGTGCGGTTTTGCGATGCTTTTAATATTCCGATTATCACCTTGGTTGATGTGCCTGGCTTTTTACCCGGAAGTACGCAGGAATACGGCGGAATCATTATTCATGGCGCCAAACTTCTTTTCGCTTACGGCGAAGCTACCGTTCCCAAAATTACAATCACATTGCGGAAATCGTATGGCGGCGCACATGATGTAATGGGATGCAAACAGTTGCGGGCTGATATGAATTATGCCTGGCCTTCGGCAGAAATTGCCGTGATGGGTCCGAAAGGAGCCATCGAAATTCTCGAAGGAAGAAAAATCAGTGAAATCGAAGACGCGCGTGAAAAAGTCAAATATGTAGCCGACAAGGAACTTGAATACAAAACCAGGTTCGCAAATCCTTATGACGCTGCCAGGTACGGTTTCATTGATGATGTAATTGAACCTCGGAATACGCGTTTCCGCATTATCCGCGCGTTACAGACTCTC
>JBAXRP010000437.1:0-2601 GCA_037131145.1 Bacteroidota bacterium | reverse complement strand
CGGCCTGTGAGATGTGTTGCCAGGTCACTGCTCAGTAAATGTGAGTTACTACCCGTAAGTATTAACTTAAACCCTTCCCTGTAGAGCCGGTTAGCAATGATCTCCCATTGATCCACATTTTGGATTTCATCGAAAAAAAGGATGTGCGGATCAGCATAAACTGCCTTGACGGCAGAAATGATCTCATCAAAGTTCTCAACTTTTAATAATCTTTCCTCGTCGAAATTAACATAACCGACTCCACTTCCGGATTTGGTTGTGTTCATGGAAAAGAAGGATTTACCGGCTCGTCTGGAGCCAATTACAACATTGATCAAATCTGTGTCAAATCCTTTCAGGGTAGTTTCACGGGAAAGATAACTTTCCTTTAGCTTACGTTCCAGTTCTGCTTTTTGTCCGGAAATAATGTCTTGTATCATATTCGCATTATTTAACTCATACTGCGCAAATATACATAATAATATAGCATTATGGATTAATGATGTATCAGATTTGAACGAGTTCAGAGGAAATCACCCGTTTTTCCGCACTTCCGGGCACCTCATGTTTTCCTCACTTTTATTTATAATCAATTTAATTTCAGTATTTTGCAACATGAATTGGAAGGCTTCCAGGCGGTGTGCCAAACCCGCATTCGGCTCGTATCTCGTTGATAACATGGGCTATGAGATCTGTTTGTGAGATTATAATGAGATTTTTTTCCCTTCCCGGTCGCATTGAATCGAAATATTCCAACCTACATTTGCCTGACCAGATTTAACAAGGTTTATATTGATAAGCGGCAACTTTATAAAATCAACCATTCTTATCGCCAGGGAAAAACGGGGCGGGGACAACGACCTGGCTGGTTTGATGCAGAATAAAAGCATTATGGTTATCTTGCCGGCATTGATTCAATTGTCATATTTCGCACAAGGAGTCATAAAGGCAGAAACCGGCGCCAACATCAAGAGCGAAACAGGCAGTAAGGGTTTCAAGGCAATGAAGGACGTGGACAATCAAAAAACAGCCTTTGAATATTGGCAGACAAATGCGGTTGCAGATAGAATTATTGACGCTTGTTCTGTTTACGAGAACTCCGGGATCAATCCCGGATCGATATCCAATACTTTATACAAACGTATGGCCATTTGAATCGAAACGGGGCGGTTTCCGGTCATTATCTGACAAAAAAGCAGATTCTTTCTATGCAGTGAACACTTCCGTCAGATCAACCTTTAAATCGCCATTGAAGATATTCACCGGAATTTTATCATCTTCCGCGTACATGCCCACAAGCTGAAATTTGCTGTTTTCATTTAAAACAAAAACGTTTACAACTTCATCGTTGGGTTTTACAATCCAGTATTCCCGTACCCCATATTGCTGGTAAATTTCAAACTTATCCTTCAGGTCACGCTTTGAGTTTTTAGGCGAAATAATCTCAATCACCAAATCCGGGGCGCCCAGACAGCCTCTGTCGTCTAATTTAGAAAGGTCGCAAACAACAAACAGATCGGGTTGAACAATGGTGTAAATCTGTTTATCACCTTTTGTTTGCTCACTCGTTGGAAGTCTTACATCAGAGGGAGCATGATAAACTTTGCAGCTTTTTCCAAAAAGATAATTACCAAATAATCTTGTAAAATTAACTGATACTTCCTGGTGTTTCATGGAAGGCGCCGGGGTCATCAACTTAATGAAACCATCGAATAATTCACGCCTTACATCGTCCATCCAGGTAAGATAGTCGGCGTATGTATAGCGTTTGGTGAGGTCTAAATTCAGCGAATCCATGGTTTGTTGTTTATTCTGACAAAGATAATAAATTTGGAAAATATTTCGCCCTTTCAGGTCTCCCGGTTGATTAATTGCATGGTTTCCGTGTGCTTCACTCACGGTTATTAATATTGCGAGCTTTCAGCGCTGGAGCCAAATTACCCGGTATCTAAACCATATCGCCGTTTTCATCTTTTCACATTTCGTTTTTTGTTGATATTCAGGGGTTTAAAAAAGCTGTAAAATGCCAGGAAAGGTAAATTTGCATCTTCAGCGCTGTTTTAAATTAAGGTTCCGAATTTGTGTCAAATAATGATTCTCCTGTATGTCAAAATTGAATAGTCATGAAAGTTTCATTTTATATTGCATTTTGTTGTATTTTGGTTTACCGAAATTTTAATCGATTTTTTTTCAAAATTAACTGATTTACAATGGAAATAACAGGAAAGGTAATTAAAATTCTGCCGCTTCAAACAGGAACCGGTAGAAATGGAACATGGAAAAAACAGGATTTTGTCATTGAAACGCCAGGTCAGATTCCAAGGAAAATATGCTTTTCGCTTTGGGGTGACAAAATTGACCAGTTCAATCTGATTGAAGGCGACGAAACCGAAGTGTCGTTTGATCTTGAAAGCCGGGAATACAATAGCAAATGGTACACCGATGCGAAAGCCTGGAAAATCGTTAAGAAAAGCGCCGGCGCAACCATTCCTTCAGGCGAAGAGCCGCCTCCGGAATATTATCCGTCCGGTTCGGATGACGGGATGCCGTTTTGATGGAAAAAATTGAATAGATTGAATAGATTGATTAGATTGATTAGATTGATTAGATTGATTAGATTGA
>JBAXRP010000436.1:0-2650 GCA_037131145.1 Bacteroidota bacterium | reverse complement strand
CTGTTTGTCCAGGCAAAGGTTGTTCCGGTTACAGTTCCTGTAATTGTTGTAATTGCAGTTGCCTGACCTTTACAATAGGTTTGGTTTGCAATGGGATTAACGGCAGGCATCGGGTTTACAACAATAGTGTAGGTTGTTGCCGGACCAACACAACCACTGGCTGTGGGCGTAATCGTTACGATCGCGCTGATAGGCGCATTAGTACTATTGGTTGTTGTAAAGCCCGGTATGTTGCCCGTTCCGCTTGCGACAAGCCCGATTGATGTATTGCTGTTTGTCCAGGCAAAGGTTGTTCCGGTTACAGTTCCTGTAATTGTTGTAATTGAAGTTGCCTGACCTTTACAATAGGTTTGGTTTGCAACAGGATTAATGGCAGGCGTTGGGTTTACAACAATAGTGTAGGTTATTGACGGACCAACACAACCATTGGCTGTGGGCGTAATAGTCACGATTGCGCTGATAGGCGCAGTGGTACTATTGGCTGTTGTAAAGCCAGGTATGTTTCCGGTTCCGCTTGCGCCAAGTCCGATTGCGACGTTGCTGTTTGTCCAGGTAAAAATTGTTCCGGTCACTGTTCCTGAAAATGCAGTAATTGAAGTTGCCTGACCTTTACAATAGGTTTGGTTTGCAACAGGATTAACGGCAGGCGTTGGGTTTACAACTATTGTGTAGGTTGTTGACGGACCAACACAACCATTGGCTGTTGGCGTAATGGTTATGATCGCGCTGATGGGCGCATTAGCGTTATTGGTTGTTGTAAAGCCCGGTATGTTGCCCGTTCCGCTTGCGCCAAGTCCGATTGATGTATTGCTGTTTGTCCAGGTAAAAATTGTTCCGGTCACAGTTCCTGAAAATGTAGTAATTGAAGTTGCCTGACCTTTACAATAGGTTTGGTTTGCAACAGGATTAACCGAAGGGATTGGTTTTACGATAACGGATTTTGAAGTTGGGGTTACTGCTGTACATCCGTTAGAGTTGATATAATTGACATTCACGGCGTTATTTCCGGCGGTATTCCATGAAACTGAGATCAGATTTGTACCGGAACCTGATGTTATTGTTCCTCCGGAAGATACATTCCAGGCATAACCGGTCATACTGCTCTCGGTCAAATAAGTAACCCCTGTCGTTCCTGCGCAAACCGATTCCAATCCTGTGATTGTTGGCGCGGGTAATGGATAAACCGTAATGGTTTTTATCGCAGGCGACGCCGCCCTACAGCCATTTGCATTGGTATAGTTTACATTCACCGTTTGGGTTCCGAGACTATTCCAAAGTACGGTAATACTGTTTGTGCCGGCGCCAGCCGTTATCGCGCCTCCTGAAGAAATTGTCCAGATGTAATTTGTCATACCGGTTTCAGTTGTATAAACATTTACAGGTACATTCAGGCAGGCTTTTGGTTGCCCGCTGATGGTGGGAACGGGTAATGGATATCCAATAATGCTGCGTGGCGGCGAATCAATCCCGATACCGCAGCTATTGACGCCATGAACTTTGATAACTCCTGAAACAGCGATTGAAGAAAATGATACCGTTATTGAACTTGTATTACCGCCGGCAGTAATCGTAGCTCCAGATGGAACGCTCCAGACATAGCTGCTTGCATTTTTGATCGGAATAGTGTAATAGTTTACACCAGTCTGTCCCAGGCAAACAGAAGACGGACCATTCACTGGCTTTCCGGGATGGGGCAGACAGGAGGTAACTGCAAAAGTGTCGGAAACAACCATGCTATACGACCTGACGCTGTCTTTGAAATGGTAGTTGATCAAATGATTCCCAATAGTTAAAAAGGGTGTTTCAACCGAATCGCTCAAATGAAAATACTTCGTTTGGGGAGATAAATTAATTGTTTCCGCCGCAATAAAATCATTGTCAAACCAATACCTGTAAGAAATTATTTTATTGGAACCGGTTGGCGGAAAAGGATATTTCATAAAATATTGAGTGAGAACCCCGCTCCACTGCCCCGAAATGTCTTTAAAACGCATGTTAAGTAAATGGAAACCACTGGTAGATGCGCTCAGATTCAAATTTTCGGTAAGACGAATATATTGCGAAGGCGTCACACTATGCGTAACTTTTCCAACATAGTTGTCATCAACCCAGTATTCGTAAGAAACGACTTGCTTTGCAGTTGGAGAATTCTGCGGATATTTCATGAAATATTGAGTGAGAACGCCGCTCCATTGACCCGAACTATCCTTAAAACGAATGTTGATCACATGAAAACCAATGGTGGCTGAGCTAAGATTCAAATTGGTTGAAAGATGGTAAGATTGTGACGGCGTCACATTTTGCGTGACTTTGCCGGTAAAGTTATCATCAACCCAGTATTCGTAAGAAGTTACTTGCTTTGTAGTTGGGGAATTTTGCGGATATTTCATGAAATATTGAGTGAGAACGCCGCTCCATTGACCCGAACTATCCTTAAAACGAATGTTGATCACATGAAAACCAATGGTGGCTGAGCTAAGATTCAAATTGGTTGAAAGATGGTAAGATTGTGACGGCGTCACATTTTGCGTGACTTTGCCGGTAAAGTTATCATCAACCCAGTATTCGTAAGAAGTTACTTGCTTTGTAGTTGGGGAATTCTGCGGATATTTCATGAAATATTGAGTGACAATGCCACTCCATTGACCCG
>JBAXRP010000435.1:0-2674 GCA_037131145.1 Bacteroidota bacterium | reverse complement strand
TAAAGCAATTAGCTGAAGCCGAAAAAGGAAAACAAGAAGCCGAAAAAAGAGAACAATTGGAAAAATTGCAAAAAGAAGAAGAGCATCGGCAAAAAGTATCCCTTGCGATGAAACTGGCAATTTATATGAAACAGAATGGCGTTAGCGCTGCGGAAATTATCAAAGAAACCGGTTTAAGTCCAGATAAAATACTTGATTTGTAGAAAGAGCGCAGAAATTCCCGATAGCCATCAGGAAATACATGAGTCCACTCCGAAAAGTGGTTTGAAAAATCAAACTTCCACTAAATATAATATCAAACGCTTAATACGCACAAAATCAATAGTTATTAGACTGGAATCATCAATGTAAGAACTATTTCCGCGGAGGAGATGGTTGGATCGGTTTTCCGTCATTAACGTCTCTTGTGAGGTGAGTTTTTATGCGCGAGGAAAGAATGTCAATGGCTACTTTGTTCTGCCCGCCCTGGGGAACGATGATGTCGGCATAACGTTTGGTTGGCTCAATAAATTGAAGGTGCATAGGCTTAACATACACATCATAATGTTCAAGCACCTGCTGAAAAGATCTTCCGCGCTCCTCAATATCCCGGCGGATGATGCGCATCAGGCGGTCGTCGCCATCGGCGTCCACAAAAACCTTGATATCCATTTTTTTCCTGAGACGCGGGTTGCTGAGGATAAGAATCCCTTCAACAATGATTACCTGAGCCGGGTTAACGGTTATGGTTTCCTTCGACCTGGCGCAGGTAACATAAGAGTAGATAGGCATTTCAACAGACGCCCCGGTTTTCAGGGTTTCGAGTTGTTTGATTAACAAACCCCATTCGATAGATGTGGGATGGTCAAAGTTTATCCTCGCCCGTTCTTCTACCGATTTATGTCCGTTATCCTTGTAATAGGCGTCCTGGGGAATTACCGTTACGGAATCCTTCGGCAGATGCCTGATTACCCGTTTCACTACCGTTGATTTTCCTGAGCCGGATCCACCGGCGATACCGATAATTAGCATGTTGTTACAATAAGAAACCGAGAAGTAATCCTGCTGTGATCGCGCTTCCAATCAATCCTGCAATATTTGGCGCCATAGCGTGACCGATGAGATGATTTGTAGGATCTTCGCTGAGCCCAATTTCGTGGGCAATCCGCGCGCTGTCGGGAACTGCGGCAACGCCTGCGGCGCCAATCAACGGATTGATCCGGTTCTCTTTTTTCAGAAAAAGGTTCATCACCTTACTGAAGATGATGCCGCCCGCCGTTGCGATCATAAAAGCAATAGCGCCGAGCACAAAAATTAAAATTGATTCCCATTTAAGAAATACATCGGCTTGCGTTGAAGCTCCAACGGTGAGACCAATCAGAATTATTACAATATCTATCAGAATCGTGCTTGCCGTTGTGGCAAGTTGCTTGGTAAGTCCCGATTCTTTAAGAATATTCCCAAAAAAGAACATCCCAAGAAGCGGCAGAGACGCCGGCGCAACAAAAGCGCTCAACAGCAAGCCAAGCAGCGGAAATAATATTTTCTCAAATTTACTGACGGTTCGCGGAGGCTTCATGCGGATCAACCGCTCCTTTTTGGTGGTCAGCAGCTTCATAATAGGCGGTTGTATTACCGGAACCAGCGACATATAAATGTAAGCGGCAATCGCAATCGGACCTATCAGGTTCTGAATGGCAATTCCGCCGCCGGTCGAATTCAATCCATTGGCAAGCTGCGAGGTAAGAAATATGGCAGTATTTCCATCGGCTCCGCCAATGATGGCAATTGCAGCCGATTCGGCCATAGGAAAACCAAATATCATCGCGCCGAGGAAGGTTGCAAAGATACCAACCTGTGCCGCAGCTCCGAGTAACATCAATTTGGGATTGGAAATAAGTGGGGAGAGATCGCACATGGCGCCAAGTCCGAGAAAAATAAGCGCCGGGTAAATACCTTTCTGAACGCCAAAAAACAGATAATTGAGCACGCTTCCATCCTGGTAAATACCTGTACGGTAAGCCGCCTCATGGAGAAATGGAATGTTGCCGATGATTATTCCCATTCCCAGTGGAATTAGAAGCAGCGGTTTATAACTGTAGCGAATTGCCAGAAATACCAGCAGGATGCCAATCAGGATCATAACAATGTTACCCCAGCTTGCATTGTAAAAACCGGTGTCTTCCCAAAGACTATATAAGGTTTGTAGCGTGTTCATGGGCTATCCTATTTCAACTAAAACATCATTCTGGGCAACAGCCTGTCCTGGTTTCACATTTACAGTCTTCACAACGCCATCCTTTTCCGACAGCACATTGTTTTCCATCTTCATGGCTTCCATGGTCAGCAGTTTTTGCCCTATCGCTACTTTATCTCCGGGTTTCACCAGTACGGTGATGATAGTTCCAGGCAAAGGCGCCTTGATCGCCATGTTGGTTGTTTGGGAAAACGTTCTTGGAATTTTCGATTCCTTTGAAGTTGGTTTGGGAGGTTCAACCCTGACCAGCGTAGGGGTTTTCGACATTTTCAGATCTTTCTGAACCTCCACGTTATATTGGGTTCCATTTACTTCGACCTTAGCAATATTCTCTTCAAATCCGAGTACTTCTACGTCGTAAGAATTGCCATTGATAACAAAACTGAATTTTTTCATGGTTTACCAGTGTTTCATTGTATTCCAGATTCCATATATTTT
>JBAXRP010000434.1:0-2679 GCA_037131145.1 Bacteroidota bacterium | reverse complement strand
GACTGATGGTCATGCCCGAAAGAATGGCTCCCGAAATGCATAACAATCCAAACATCAGAACTCCTGACCTCGTCCACCAAAAGCAACTATATCCGAACACAATAACGCAAACAGGAAAAGCGGTAAATTTGCCCCATGCAACTATTATTACCAATTTTCCCACCTGATACCACGCTGATAAACGCCAATGTGGGTGTTTATGAACGAGAGGGGCTCGTTCAATATCTGATCAACGGATTACCGGTTTATTCACATTCAAAGGATGACAATGATGCATTTCGGTACATAACCAGTAATTTTATACATCAGGGGTTGTGCCGTAATGTTGACATTGAGCGCGCCTTCGGTGTAAGCGAAGACAGTGTAAGCCGGGCGTTAAAGAAGTTTGAGACAAAAGGCGAGGCAGGCTTCTTTGGACCGGATGCACGGCATGGAAAGGCTCATAAGATTGTAGGGGGCAAGCGTGAGCGGATCCAGTCCAAGTTGGACAAGGGGCAAAGTAATTACAGTATAGCAAAAGAAGAAGGGGTGAGAGAATCCGCTATACGGTATGGTATCAAACAGGGCTATTTAAAAAAAAGATTGTAGGGTTTTCATCGGATTGCCAGGGTACCACGCCCAATCAACGCAATGAGCAAGATCAGGGGTCTTTTCTTGGCATTGCCACAACACGACTGGAAGATCGCATAGCCTGTTCTCTTGGCGAAGGCAACTCTGGTGGGGTTCAATTTGAAGAAGGCCAATCGCTAAGCGGCGGCGGCGTGTTGTTTTTATTACCGGCTTTATTGGCACATGGACTATTAAAGACCAAAGAGGTTTATAGCTGGCCATCAAAATTTTACTACAGCCTGGAGTCCATTGTCCTGACCTTGGCTTTCATGGCCCTTTTGCGTATAAAGAACCCGGAACAGCTCAAGCAATGCAAGCCAGGGGAACTCGGAAGGATTATAGGACTGGATAGGGTTCCTGAAGTAAAATGTTTACGCAGAAAGATTGGTTTGCTGACCCGTCAGCGACAGGCTGGCCATCTGAACACCATCCTGGTTGATTCATGGTACAGTGGCGGTTCATCGCAGGACGCTGAATTTTTATACATCGATGGGCATGTGCGGATTTATTATGGAGACAAAGCCAATCTCCCGGTGAAATATGTTTCCAGGCAAAAACTTTGCCTGAGCGCCACCACGGAATATTGGGTAAACGATGCACAAGGCCTACCCGTTATGATGGTCATGGGAGAGCTGACCGAAAAACTGCAAACAGTCATTGAATATCAAATCATCCCTGAGCTTCAAAAAACAATACTGTTGTCCCGGCAGCCCACATGCGACAATACACCTATCTGCACATTGATTTTTGACCGTGAAGCCTACGAGCCGGCATTCTTCGCCCGGCTATGGGAAAAGTACAAAATAGCGATCATAACGTATCGCAAAAATGTAAAGGACAAGTGGCCGGAGGAATGCTTTAAAAACGTTGCTGTTGCTGTGTTACAGCAAACCGTTAACATGCAATTGTGCGAACAAGGAACCAACCTTGGCGGTTATTGGTTCCGTGAGATCAGGCGTAAGGGTGAAACAGGGCATCAAACATCCATTGTTACCACACACCCCACTTTAGAACCCAGTTTCATAGCAGGGCGCATGTTTGGCCGTTGGTGCCAGGAAAACTTCTTCCGTTATCTTATTGAAGATTATGATTTTGATAAAATGGTATCCTTCGGAATTGAACCAGTTGATCCTGAAAAGGAAATTGTAAACCCACAGTACCGAAAGTTGACCCACCAGTTAAAAAAGGTGAGAGAAAAAATCCAACGACTTGAAGCCCGGTTCTTTCCATTAATACAGTTGGCCATTGACCAGCCCCTGGACAATTTGCCCCTGATAACCAATAAACAAATGGAGTATAAAGAGAAAATCGACTTCTTTAAAAATCAGGAGATGGAAATCCTTGACCATCGGGCCAAAGTTAAACCCCGGCTCAAAGTTTGTCAAATGCCTCAACAAGAAAGGTACAACAAACTTAAAACCGAAAGCAAGTTGCTGATGAATGTGATACGCATGATTTGTTATCGTGCGGAATCTTCGGTCGCAGAGTGGATTGCCCCATATCTTGCAAAGGCAGAAAATGAAAAGAGAATGGTGGTCAAACAAATCATCCAAGCGTGTGCCGATCTGACTCCCGACTATGAAAAGAAAACATTGACCGTAACCTTGCATTCATTGTCTGCAAACAGGTTCAATGAAGCTGCAAATGAACTAACCAAAATACTTAATCAAACAGAAACCATATTCCCCGGAACTGATTTGAAAATGATTTTTGAAATTACCGCAAAATAAGACTGCGCGAGGTCGGGAGTTCTGAACATGGTTACCAGTTCACCATTATAGCGGATAAAAGCTGAAACTCGCGATGTACTGGTATATTTAAAAGAAACCCAAGCCAGTCCGAAAATGAACCACATGAACAGAGAGGCATGAATAAATACCAGCTTAGTGGCGTCGCACAGCTTTTCGGGAAGCAGATTCAAAAATGTTGTCAGTATAACTACAGGCAGGGCAAGGATCAGGATATTTTTAACGCCGGATATCCTGTATTTAACAGAGATTTTTACAAGGTAATGACACCCTCAAAAACACTCATGCCAAATTTAGTATTATCCTTATCTAACAGATACAT
>JBAXRP010000433.1:0-2704 GCA_037131145.1 Bacteroidota bacterium | reverse complement strand
ATAAAAGGTTGGGCGACTGTTGGAAACACGCTGAAATGGCTGACTGGCGGGTTCCAGGATGAATCCTGCTCCCCTCATGCCGGATGCCATTGGTTGACCCCCAGGATGAATCCTGGGGTTGGGGATGTCACTGGCGATGCGCAGGCCAGCCGTGGACGATATTTCAGGTTTTTTAAAACAAACTGCTGTTTTGTGTATTACCTTTTATTCTGAAACGGATTAACCAGAAAAAGCAACATGGAAGAAACGTTAGAGATAAGACCTGAGTCGATCGCTGGCTACATTTTTTTTCTCAGAGGAGAGAAAGTGATGGTTGATTTTGTCCTTGCACAATTATATGACGTTGAAGTAAGAGTGCTTAAAAGGGCAGTAAGACGAAATATCGAAAGATTCCCCGCTGATTTTATGTGCGTTCTGACCCGTGAAGAGTACAATTCTCTAAGGTGCCATTTTGGCACCTTAGAGAAAGGAAAACATACTAAATTTTTACCATTTGCCTTCACTGAACAAGGTGTGGCAATGCTGTCCGGGATTTTAACATCCCCTAATGCGGTTTTGGTCAATATAGCAATCATGCGGGCATTCGTTCAAATGCGAAGATATTTTGAAACTCATAAGGAGCTGGCAAAAAAGATTGAAGAAATTGAATCAATGATAATTTCTCATGATCAAAAAATTCAACTCATCTTCCAGGCCATCAAACAACTGATCGACAAAAAAGAGGAGCCGCAGCCCGAAAGAAGGCCGATTGGATATAAAGTTTGAGGTTGTTAAGCCACAAACAGTTGGGCGACTGGTGGGAACATGCTGAAATGGCTGGCTGGCAGGCCCAGGAATGTATCCTGCCCCCATCATGTCGGATGCCTTCTGTTGACCCGAAGGATGAATCCTGCTCCCGCCATGCCGGATGCCTTTGGTTGATCCCCAGGATGAATCCTGGGGTTGGGGATGTTGCAGGTTGTGCGCTGGCCAGCCGCGGACTATATTTCAAGTTTTTGAAAATAAGCTGCTGTTTTGTGTATTACCTTTTTCGTTGAAACGGATTAACCAGAAAAAGGATGGATACAGAAACCAAAAACACGCCTACACAGGATATTGGATAGAATATGACTGTACCTGCAGATAATATCCGGCATAAAATTCAGATCATCAGAGGTTATAAAGTCATACTCGATTTTGATTTGGCAGCGCTGTACGGCGTTGAAACAAAACAGTTAAAACGTTCAGTAAGAAGAAACATACAGCGTTTTCCCGGAGAATTCATGTTTCAGGTAACCAGTGAAGAACAACGAAACTTGAGGCGCCAATTTGGCGCCTCAAGAATTCAACCCATTTTCCAGGCCATCAAACAACTGATCGAAAAGAAGGATGAACCTGCTCCTTCGAGAAATCCAATCGAATACAAGTTGTGAGGAATCGCGGTCTGAAATTTAGCATGCCCTTGGTCCGGTTCCCGGTGTGATAGCTGGTCAAGCCCGAGTTGGGACAGGCCATGCTGTGGGGACGCGCCATGCTGTGGGGACGCGCCATGCTGTGGGGACGCGCCATGGCGCGTCCCTACGGTTCCATCATCGGTTGCATGTAGGGCCATGCCATGGCATGTCCCCACACAATGCCGTTTGAACTAACCGAGGTGGAACATCAACTTTTAAGGTCGCAATTTGCGACCTTAAAACGAGGAAAACATTCCAAATGCCTTCCTTTTGCATTTTCGTTTCAGTCCCGATTAGAAACGATACCGCTTTCAGGAATTTTAAACTCCGACAGGGCCATCCGGGTCAACATCGCCATTATGCGGGCGTTCGTCCAACTCCGGCGGTTTCCCGAATCAAATAAAGAATTGGTCATAAAGATGGAGGAGTTGGAGAAGGCGGTTGCCGGACGTGATAAAATCAAGTTGATCTTTCAGTTGATTTTGATTTAACTTTGCATTGATAAAAATAGCAACAATGGAAGCACTTATCCTCACCGGAGAAAAGAAGTCTGAAATGAATTTGATTGTTGAAATTGCCCGGAAATTTGGTATAAATAGCCGAAAGCTCTCGAAAGAAGACATGGAAGACATCGGCTTGCTAAAGGCCATCAAAGATGGAGAAACCGGGGAATATGTCAATACAGATGAGTTTCTTGCTTCTATCCGGCAAAAATGATCGTCCAGATCGATAAAAGTTTCGTTAAAGATGCTGAGAAAATCAAGGATCAGCGTCTTCTTAACCGTATCGCCATTTGTATTGATCAAATCATTGATGCTGATTCATTAGACAGGATCAATTCAGTAAAAAAAATGAAAGGCGAAACTTGTTATTACAGAATTCGGTTGGGAGATTTTCGCGTAGGATTGAGAGTTGACGGTGAAACGGTATTTTTCCTCAGAGTATTGCACCGGAAGGAAATTTATAAGTATTTTCCGTAAGAAATCGGTAAAGAGAAACATGGGCCGTTTTCCGGAAGATTTCATGTTCACCTTGTCAAAAGCGTGGCGAACATTCAAAATACCTTCCTTATACCTTCACTGAACAAGGGGTAGTAATGCTTTCCGGAGTACTAAATTCGAAACGGGCTATAAGAGTCAACCTCGCCATTATGCGGGCATTTGTCCAGCTCCGGCGGTTTCTCGAATCCAATAAGTAACTGGCCATAAAAATGGAGGAGGTGGAGAAGGCGGTTGCCGGGCATGATGAGAAGATAAACCTGATTTTCCAGG
>JBAXRP010000432.1:0-2716 GCA_037131145.1 Bacteroidota bacterium | reverse complement strand
ATGGTCGCCTTGCAATTCATAAACAATAGCAAGGTTAGATAAACTCTGCCCCTGTTGTTCAGGATTTTTTATATTTTGGGATAAACGCAAAGCCTGATTGAAAAAAACAATGGCGGATTCATAATGTTTCAATGACTGGTTTAAATATCCAATCTTTAGCAGAGTTTGGATAATTCCGATGGTATCATTTATAAATTGATAATTATTAGCCGCCGATAAGTATTGCTGCTGCGCCTGAAGGAAGTGTCGCCGGCGCGAAGAATAATCTCCAAGCGTTACAAATGCTGCGGCTTTAAGCGCCATATTTTTCTCCTCAACTGCAATACGTAAGGCTGCATAAATATTATTGAAAGCTTTATCAGGATCATGGTCCAGCCAATACACCGCAATTTTCAATAAATTCATCGCTTTCCCCGATGTTTCCGTATTATATGATTTCCCCTGAAGGCTATCCGTCCTAATCGCTTTTGGCAACTGCCGCTGTGCAATAACCTGAACAGACAACAGAATCGAAAATATGTACAGGGTCAGAAGACGCCTCGGCATTATGATCAGGATTACTTGTGCCGTCAAAGGTAAAAAAAATCAATCAGCGAATAGATAGCCAATTGATCAGAATGAAGTCATTAAAAAAAATATTTAGTACCATGTTACGCATAGTACCATTTTATGTATTATATTTGCAGCATGAACACAGAGAACCAGAATGCCCAGATGAGGAAAGGAGCGCTTGAATTGTGCATACTTTCCATTATTAATGAGAAGGACGCTTATGCTTCCGACATTATCGCGAGGCTGAAAGACGCCAGACTTATAGTGGTTGAAGGAACGCTTTACCCGCTTTTAACCCGGTTGAAAAACGACGGACTAACCATTTACCGATGGGAGGAATCGCGCTCAGGTCCGCCACGGAAATACCACCAGATAACTCCGGAAGGTAAAACTCTGCTCGAAGCGTTGAAAGCCGATTGGTTGGATTTGACTGCTTCTGTTGATAAACTTATTGGAAATTCGATTTAACCTAACGTAAAAGTAAATATCATGAAAAAAACAGTGATGATCAATATCAGCGGCATCTCTTTCCACATTGATGAAGACGCTTTCCAGTTGCTTAGCCAGTACATTGAAAAACTGAAATCTCATTTCTACAAACAGGAAAGCGCGGAAGAAATTCTCGGCGATATAGAATCGCGTATAGCCGAGATATTACAGTCGCAGCTCTCGGAAACAAAACAGGTAGTCACGGTTGCCGACGTTATTAAAGTGATTGGGACAATGGGACAACCGTTTGAATTTGACCCGGCGGAAAATCCCCGGAGACAAAACGAAATTCCAGGTAAAGAAAAGGGAGACAAACGGTTTTTTCGTAATCCCGACGAAAAGATCATTGCAGGCGTTTGCTCAGGTATCGCCGCCTATTTTCACCTTGATCCGGTATGGGTGCGGTTAGTCTTCATTGTGTTCATTGCGGCAGGCGGATCAGGGATTTTGTTATACATGGCGCTTTGGTTTGTAATACCGGAAGCGCAAAGAACCTCTGAAAAATTGGAAATGCGGGGCGAGAAAATCAACATCTCCAATATCGAAAAATCAATTCGTGAAGAAGTTTCTGATATCGGCAACCGGATTGGGAAAGCGGCAGGCAAATCCGCCGGAGCTATCCGAAGCGCAAGTTCAGGCTCAGGCAGGTTTTTTGAATCTATCGGTCTCATAATTAAATCGGCGCTGGGATGGTGCTGGAAAGTTGTAATTATTCTGACCGGAATAATCCTGATGCTATTTGGTCTGAGTATTTTACTTGCTCTCACAGCATATATTTTCGGCTGGACTACCGGCATTTATGAAAATAATGAGTTTTCTTTACTTCCGTTTCCGGCAATGGTCAGGATGTTGGTTGGTTGCAATATGCCGGTTGGATATCTTCAGATAATATTGATTGCGCTTCTCGGAATACCTTTTCTGGCGCTATTTTACAACGGGTTGCGCATGGTTTTCCGTTTCGACAGAATTCGTTATCTCGGTCTCACAGCATTCAACATCTGGATTGTAACACTCTTTGCCGCTGCCTTTTTCGCAATGAAAATCTATAATCTCTATGAATTCAATGAAGAAAAACAGACCTCCATTGCCCTCGAAAAACCTGACGCCGATACTTTGCATATTTCGTTGCTGGCAGATGATCCCGGCATGAAATATTTAAAATATGATAAATATGTGCTGGCAGGCGATTGGAAAACAGTTATCACTCGCGAAAAAGAGTTTTTCCTGCTCCCCCGGATACGTTTCGAGGAATCTCCTGATTCTTTGTTTTCAGTTTCAGAAATCATCCTTGCCCGCGGAAAATCGAGGGTTGAAGCTCTGCAACATATAACCGGAATCCGTTACAACATTACATCCAACAGCAACAGGCTGAATATTAGTCCTTATGCCCGTATTCCAATGGAAACATGCTGGAGAGGACAGGGCGTCAATTTATTAATCAGGGTTCCACGCGGAAAATATGTTCACCTTGACCGTCAGCTCTCTGACCTGAAACCTGATTGGTATTACATCTCCGACGCTCCCGGAGGAACGATTTTGCAGATGAAGGATTATTACCTTGAAGAGGTACGACCGGTTGAATAGATCACGAGGGACGAAGGAGGAGGGACGAGGGACGAGGGACGAAGGATGTCAGGAAAACATTTCCAGGACTTTTTTGACAGATTTAATTAAC
>JBAXRP010000431.1:0-2718 GCA_037131145.1 Bacteroidota bacterium | reverse complement strand
CAACTTACCAACTTACCAACTTACCAACTTACCAACTTACCAACTATTTTACATAAGCCATATCACAATCAATTATTTCGGATATTCAAAAGAATTGCCGTACCTTTGCTGAATATCATTTCAGATGATGTCTTTGAGTTATTCACAGATGGCGCTGGATTTGGTATTTTAACAATATAAAAATCGTATGGCAAGATCACAGCAAACATCGCGAAAAAAAGAGGTTCGTACAAAACAGGATAAAAAAAAGAAAGAAAAAGAGAAAAAAAGGCTTGAAAAAAAGGAGAACAAAGATGGTAGCAGCGCCGATGACATGATCGCCTACGTGGATGAATTCGGAAATATCTCTTCTACACCCCCTGATTTATCGAGGAGAACAAAAGTAAATGCCGAAGACATTGCCGTAAATGTGGCAAGGGATACCGGTTCGGGAACAGCCGTTACCTTTAGAAAAGGGGTTGTCGCTTTTTTCAATGATGACAAGGGCTACGGTTTTATTAAAGATTCAGAGAACGGGAGAACCGTTTTTGTTCATATCAACGGTCTTACAGAACCTATAAAACAGGATAACCTGGTAACATTCGAAGTTGAAAACGGTCCAAAAGGAGCTTTTGCCGTGAATGTAAAACTAAACAGATAAACCCTGCTCATTTTTTTTTCTTTGATGAAGATGCTTTCATAGCGCGAATCCATGTCGGCAATGCATCCTTGAAAATGACCACAACCGAAAGCATTATTACCAAAGTAAGCGTAAGGTTTACCGATCCCTGAATAACATATTTTTCAGTATAAAGCTGTGGAATATATATCCCGGTTATATTCATGATTCCGGAAGCGAAAGTTGTGACGCCAACAAATGCAAGCGGCGCCAGCGTTACCCATGCATAATTCGCCTTGCCGTGGTTTATGATGTAGGAGGTTGCAATGGTCAGAGCTATGGTGGCAAGTAGTTGGTTAGCCGAGCCAAACATAGGCCAGATGGTTGAAACGCTACCGGTGTAGATAAAATATCCCCAGAAAAAAACAACAATTCCACTGGCAATAAGATTTCCCGGAAGCCACTCTGTTCTGGCGAAAGGTTTGTATATCTTTCCAAGTAGTTCCTGTAGAATGAATCGCGCCACACGGGTTCCTGCATCAATGGTTGTAAGAATGAAAAGAGCCTCGAACATGATGGCAAAGTGGTACCAGTATGACATCAGCGATTTCATTCCCGGTATGGAGGAAAAGATTTGCGCCATACCCACTGCGAGGGAAACGGCGCCTCCGGTTCGGCCTGCCACCTTTTCGCCTACCTCAGCCTCAAGTGTCGCAAGATCGCTCATCGTAAAACCCATAGCTTTGAGTTGAGGAAGGAAATGCGCAAGTTTCTCAGCCGGGACATTGATAATGAAATAATCCAACGGCAGTAAGCTGGCTGCGGCAATCAGCGCCATCACGCTAACCAGTCCCTCTGAAAGCATTGCCCCAACTGCTATTGGACGGATGTGTCCCTCAGTCATGATCATCTTTGGCGTTGTGCCGGAACTGATAAGGGCATGAAACCCTGAAATGGCGCCGCATGCGATTGTGATAAAAAGATATGGGAATAATGTCCCTGGGATTATCGGTCCGCCTCCGCGGATAAACGGAGTAAAAGCGGGCATTTTCAAGTCTGGAGCAACGATAACGATGCCAACCACGAGCATGGCGATCACCCCCAGTTTCATGATAGAACTCAGGTAGTCCCGTGGTGAAAGCAACAGCCACACAGGGAGAACGGAAGCAAAAAAACCATATCCGACCAGAAGCAGGGTGAGGGTTTTGGGAGTAAATTCAAACCAGGAAGCGATAGGAGAGGAGGGAATGTATTTTCCCATGATTACCGCACCAGTTAGCATGATAACCCCAATTACAGTGGCTTCTGCTGTTTTGTGCTTCCTGAATTTGAACATCCAGATACCCATAAAAATGGCAATGGGGATTGTTGCCGCAATGGTGAAAGCGCCCCAACTCGATTCGGCGAGAGCGTTCACCACCACCAGACCAAGACCGGCCATAGCAATGATAATGATGACAAAAGTAGCAACGGAAGCAACTATTCCGCTCGATGCTTTACCGATCTCTTCACGGGCAATTACAGCGAGAGATTTCCCGTTATGCCTCACAGATGCTGTAAGAATGACCATGTCATGAACCGAACCCGCCATCACCGCTCCAACAACCATCCATATAAATCCCGGGAAATAACCAAACTGGCAGGCGAGAACCGGACCAACAAGCGGACCCGCCCCGGCAATTGCGGCAAAATGATGCCCGAAAAGCACCCATTTGCTCATGGGAACATAATCGCGATCATCGTAAAGCAAGGTGGAAGGCGTGGCTCGCGTTGAATCCAGCGTGAGTACTTTTGCTGAAATAAATCCGAAATAGAAACGGTAGGCAAGGGCAAATACTGCAAGAGCGACAATGACGAGAGGCATGGCATTCATGGGACAAAAATACAAAATACTGTGTATCGGCAATGAAACGAAAACCTGAAACGGTTTGTAAAATCTTTCAGCTTTTCCTTTACTTTTTATAGATACTGCTTATATGCTTAGGTCAAGTTGTAAAATATGTTTAAATATAGCAGAGGTATTATGAAGAATAATTTCACCCCTTCGGGGTTTAAAACGGGTCTTTCAATTCTTTCTATAATCATTCCACCCCTTCGGGGTTTGCAAAAGCTTCGACCAT
>JBAXRP010000430.1:0-2728 GCA_037131145.1 Bacteroidota bacterium | reverse complement strand
CCCTCGTCCCTCGTCCCTCGCCCCTCGTCCCTCGTCCCTCGCCCCTCGTCCCTCGCCCCTCGCCCCTCGTCCCTCCTCCCTCGCCCCTCGTCCCTCGTCCCTCGCCCCTCGTCCCTCGTCCCTCGTCCCTCGTCCCTCGTTACTCCTCCCTTGTTCCAATCGCCATGCGACTTGAACTCCGGGAGGCAATTAACCATTGTTCTCTGATAAACGACAGCTACAATTCCGATATCAACTCTCTTAGCATAGCGCTCGATTTTCTCAACCAGCAAAACCAGCAGCAGAAAAAGAGTATCATTCTTTCCGACATCCTTCAAACCGGTCGGAATAAACCGGAATTATATAAAGAAATTGCCGAATTGCTTGCTTCCCGCAACATCACACGAATTATCGGCATCGGGCGCGACATGGTGAAAAATGGTCATGTTTTTCCGATGGAAGGCGTTTTTTATTTGACGACCGATGATTTTCTAACCCACTTTCCGCTCTCTTCCTTCCAGCATGAAATAATCCTTCTTAAGGGCGCAAGGTTATTCGAGTTTGAAAAGATCAGCCAGGTATTGCAACAGAAGGCTCATGAAACGGTGATGGAAATCAACCTTGACGCGCTCGTTCATAATCTGAATTACTTCAGGTCGGGATTGCAGCCGGGAACGAAAACAATGGCTATGGTAAAAGCTTTCTCTTACGGGAGTGGGAGTTTCGAGATTGCCAATGTGCTTCATTTTCATCGGGTTGATTACCTCGCTGTTGCTTACTCCGACGAAGGAGTGGAGCTGCGCAAAGCCGGCGTCAACCTGCCGGTTATGGTGATGAGTCCCGAAGAACAAAGCCTCGAAACTCTGCTGAAGTATAATCTTGAGCCTGAAATTTACAACATCCACATTCTTGGCTTACTCGAAGAGGCTATTGCCCGGAATGTCACATCAATTCAGCAGGAGGTTCGTATCCATATCAAAATTGATACCGGAATGCATCGTCTGGGGTTTGTGGAGGAAGAACTTGATCAACTGATTGACTTGTTGAAGGCAAATCGCGATTTGCGTGTACAATCGGTATTTTCTCATCTTGCTTCAAGTGAAGATCCGGATGATGATGATTTTACCCGCTTACAGATTCGGCGATTTGAGGCGATGAGCGCCAGGATACTGGAAGTTTTGGATTATCCTGTACTCCGGCATATTGTAAATTCCGCAGCCATCCACCGTTTCCCGGAAGCGCAGTTTGATATGGTGAGGCTTGGGATCGGATTGTACGGAGTGGGCAGCAATGCCCGGGAACAGTCTCAGTTACGAAATGTCAGCGCACTGAAATCGGTGATAACTCAAATCAAACATATACCAACCGGAGAAACGATTGGTTATAATCGCAAAGGAAAAGCAGAACGGGATATGGTGATTGCTATCGTTCCTGTAGGCTATGCCGATGGGCTGAACCGTCGACTCGGCAACGGAATTGGCAGACTTTACATCAACGGACAACCGGCGCCTATTGTCGGCAATATTTGTATGGATTTGACGATGGTTGATATAACCGGATTAATCCCTCCGAAATCCGAAATCCGAAATCCGAAATCTGAAATCCGCGAAGGAACCGAAGTCATCATTTTCAACGACGAACATCCCGTTACCGAATTGGCAGCCGCTCTTGGAACTATTCCTTACGAGGTTTTAACCGGAATTTCGCGCAGGGTGAAACGGGTCTATTACTACGAATGATAAGTCCAATCCTAATTACCACGCCCTTAAGGTCGTGTCAATTGATAAACAGATAGTTATTGAACTTTAGTACAAATTGTTTTCTTTTCGGAGTAGGCTCAAATTTCAAGTTCTAAATTTCAAGGAAAATTTTGGATTCCATTGTTGACCGTTAAACTCCTCCTTGTTTTTCTTTTACTTTTGTCATCTGAACCGATCATTTATGAATTTCCAAACACTCAGTATTCTAATTCCCGCTTATAATGAAGCGCGTACTATTCATTTGATTCTTGATAAAATTCTTGCCGTTGATCTCATTGGATCTGTGAAAAAAGAGATTATTGTGGTGAATGATTTCAGTTCCGATAATACTGCTGGAGTGGTGGAAAATTACATTGCTGCCCATCAGGAGGCAGATATCAGGTTGATTAATCAGCCTGTGAATATGGGAAAAGGCGCTGCCCTTCACTGCGGAATCGAAGTTGCTACCGGCGATTACATTATCATTCAGGATGCCGACCTCGAATATGATCCCGACGAATACAATATTCTTTTAAAGCCAGTACTTGACGGTTTTGCCGATGTAGTTTACGGTTCGCGCTTCATGGGCGGAAGGCCACACAGGATTCTGTTCTTCTGGCATTCCATCGGAAATAAACTGATCACTTTTACTTCCAACATGTTCACTAACCTGAATCTTACTGATATGGAGACCTGCTACAAACTCTTCCGGGCAGAATTCCTGAAACAAATTCACTTCAAGGAAAAGAGGTTCGGTTTTGAACCGGAAGTTACCTTAAAGATTGCCCGCTTCCCGAAAATCCGCATTTATGAAGTTGGAATTTCCTACTATGGCCGCACTTATGAAGAGGGAAAGAAAATCGGTATGAAAGATGCAATCAGGGCGGTGTGGTGTCTTGTGAAGTATAATATCTGGGATAGAAAGTACTTGAACAATTGAACAATATAATATCGAATCTGAACCTTGAACCTTGAACCTTGAACCTTGAACCTTGAACCTTGAACCTTGA
>JBAXRP010000429.1:0-2739 GCA_037131145.1 Bacteroidota bacterium | reverse complement strand
GGTGAAAGTTCCGGTTAAGGAATTGACGCCTGGTCCGTAATAGATTCCACCGAGCGGTAGTCCGCCTTTCAGTTTGAACGGTTTGGCATTGACGGTTGTCACCGTATCAAAGCATGAGGCGAAGCTGACAATTGGCGCAAGCGTTCCGCTCATAATGATCTTTGACGAAGTTGCAGGGTTGCCGGTAACGCAACTCAGGTTGGAGGTCATTATGCAGCTTACGGTGTCGTTGTTATTTGGGTTGTATGTAAAGATTGAGAGGATTGAAGGGATTGAGAGGATTGTGTTGGCTTTCCACTGGTACATTGGCATTGCCCCGCCATTTATGGCGGTTGACATGAAAGTTACCGAGGATCCCGGGCGGAATGGATTTGCCAATGCAGCAATGGCGATACCGGACGGAAGTAAGAGTGGCAGTCCAGTGGAACATGACTTCGGGAACATTGCCGGTTAAAGGAATATTCGTTAATGCGCCGGAACAAATGGTCTTTGCCAAATTATCATTGTTAACCGCAGGCGTTATTGTGGTTATCAATTGAACAGTATCTGTTCCCGCACAGCCAATGGGATTCGTTACAATAAGAATATAAGTTCCGGCTTGGTTTGTTGTGAATGTTTGTGTGGTTCCAACCGGGAACCCGGTATTTTGGTCTTTCCACAAAAAACCGCAACCAGTGCAAGCTCCTGCATCAAATGTCGTAGAATTACCTTCACAGATTGTCCTATCTGATCCCAGATCAGGTTGAGGACTTGGAAAAATGTTGATTGTTTGCCAGGAAGTATCAGTTCTATTATCATTGTGCCTGACAAACAATTCAACCGTATATGTACCTGCATTCGCATAAATATGAGTTGCGTTATTCAGGTTTGAATAATTGTTCAGTCCTGATCCAGGATTTCCGAAATTCCAGTGAATACTGTCGGGTGGCGGCCAAATATCACCTGAAAATTGAATCGGATACCTGAACGTTCTTGAATGCCGGATCAACATCTCCCAATCCTCCATCGAGCCACATATTTATTATTGAATAAAGTAAACCATATATTGTGCCAAAATACTTACATCTGTTGCTGCAGTTAACAGTACGCCGTTTGGTATTGTCACCGGGAATCCCGAATTAAATGTGACGCCTGTGCCCATTGGAGGATACCACCCAAAGTACCAGTTATTGAATTCCCCCTGGGAAAATCCAATGAAGGGCATCAACAAAATCAATCCGGTGATGAATTTGATTCTCACTATTATTTGGTTGAATTTATTTGTAAAGATAGATAAACCGTGGAAAGGTTGCCCCTGGAATTGTTTTTGGTATTTTTGTTATGAAGACAATTGAACATGGTAACATTCAGTGTAACGATTGATAAGGAGTCGCATACAGACTTATTTCTACGGCTCATGGAAGAATTAAAGTTTGTAATTTCTGTTTCTCCCGAAAAGACAAATAGCGAATTAAATCTGGTTGATTTTTTTGCGGTGCGTGTATGAACCAAAGTTATTATGTAAGTTTGTACTATGAATCCTAAAATCAGATACTGGCTGGATTTGTCGGATTATGATCTTGAAACAGCATCTGCAATGCTGACATCCGGCAGATATCTTTATGTTGGTTTTATGTGTCATCAGACTATTGAAAAAGTCTTCAAAGCCTGTTTTGTTAAACTTCAATCAGAATCACCGCCTTTTACCCACAGCCTTTCATACCTTGCAGGAAAAGGCAATTTCTACCAGTTGTTATCAGAGGAGCAGAAAGAATTTCTTGATTTGCTTGAACCATTGAATATCGAGGCTCGTTATCCATCGCATAAGGAACGACTTCTTAAAAGCCTTACGAAATCTAAATGTTTGGAAATCATACAAAAAACCAAAGATTTACAGCTATGGATCAGAGAGATGCTATAAATAAGGGAAAAGCATACAAACAACTGTTGTCCCGGTATTTTCCTTTCAGCCAGGTGTTTTTATTTGGTTCTTATGCAAAAGGTAATTTTCACGAGAACAGCGATATTGATATAGCAATCGTGGTTGACCATGCCGAGGGAGATTATTTCGCTATTCAACCGTTTCTTTTTAAATTACGTCGGCAAATAGACAGCCGTATTGAACCAGTATTAATTGAACGGGAACATGACGCTGCCGGTTTTTTGGATGAAATAATAAAATCGGGGATAGAAATCAAATAGGCAACGTCAATTATTCTTCAAACACCTCGCCCCAAACGCATTCCCCCTGCTTGCCGGATACAACGACACCGAAAAATTATACAAATTCATCCCGTGCGATAATGCTTTTGTTTGTCCCGACGCGGTCGAAGTCCAGAAGATCGTTGCGAAATCCGGAAAGCTCCAGCTTGAATTCAGATAGAACATGCCGCTACGTAAGGCATTGAATCCATTGATGATTGAATCCTGTAATGGTCTTCCGGCGCGACTGTTTCCCTGGTAGAAGTTCATCAATGTTGTCCATTCGGATTCCGTAGGAACATGCCAGCCTGGAGGGCAAAGTCCTTGCGATCCTTCGGCGGTTTGGTAGCGCATGAGTTCGTCCCACTGATAGAATATCGAACATTGAATGTCGAATATTGAACATTGAATATCGAATATCGAACATTGAACATTGAATGTCGAATATCGAATGTATTTTTCTGCGATACAGTTATCGGTTTGGGGAGTTATATCTGAAATCGTAAATCCAAAATCCAGATTCGCTGCCATCCAGCATTGGGTTCCGATTAGAACCGT
>JBAXRP010000428.1:0-2749 GCA_037131145.1 Bacteroidota bacterium | reverse complement strand
TCCCGTACTTTGGTCGGTCGTTGCTGAAATCAGCCCATGCAGCCCTGTACCATCAATATAGAAGATAATTCCACCGCCGTAACTTTGGCCAATCACAAAAGGAAGAGAAGCGCCACCACCAACCATATTCGTCCAGGTAGTTCCGTTATATACCTGCAATTCACCGGAAGTTCCACAATTGCTGCACCAAACGATCAGGCCGGCAGCCGGGCTTCCAATCGCAACCCTTTGTGCGTAAGTCATTCGTGGAGGTAAAAACCCTTTGGTTGAAGATTTGACATCCAGCATGGCTTTGCTGTCAGGGATTGAGCCATCGTCGTTAATCCCCACGTTCTGGGCAAGCATACCGAAACCAACAAACATCATCAGAATTGTTATGTAAAGAGTTTTCATATTCATTGTTTTCATTTTTTCGATTTTTTAAGTGATGATTTGAATGTCTAATCTTTCTGACTCTTAAACTCAATGGCTTTCATCCTTTTAATCTCCTTAAGCCCTTAGGCGGCTGCGAGCGCCAACAGAATTCCTGTGCCTGGCCCTATTGGAGACCCTGCCGGCGATTGATTTCCTTTTGATGTCGGATCGGATGGCGGTGGCGCCTGGGCGGTTACTCCGATGGAAAATAAGATTCCAAATATCACTGTGAGTAAAATTGCTTTCATCTTTTTCATATTTATATCTCTATTTAATAAAAATTTTCTCTGTAATTACCTTTTGACCAGTGGTCAGACGCACCAGATAGTAACCGGCAGGGGCGTCTAATGTTAACTTATACAATGGCTCATTGTGCGTTTTTCCATCCGCCATTTTCTGACCGATCATGTTAAAGACCTCCAATGTTGATTCACCCGGATCACAGATAAAAAGCAAATGATCATAACTATAGATGCCACGGCTTTTTCCGGACTGATTTTCAATGCCCAGGGGTTTGAATGTAAGCAGGAACCGCGCGGGATCGTCACCGTTTACAGATGTGAAGGAATAAACCGGATTTTCGCTCATGTTTTGGGTCTTGTTGATTTTCAGATCAGTAAGATAAACCTGCGCGGAGGCGATCTCAATCTTCACTGCCTCAATTGTATAATCCGATCCCTCTGTTTTGATAAAGTCCAATGGAATAGCGCTTTGACTATCAATATTGGGCAATACATTCGTGGAGAGGTTTTCTCCCCCTTCAATCGAATAGAATTGCGGGGCATATCCTGCGAAGAAGTACGCGTCGAAATCAGCATCATAGCCAATGGTGGCTTCAGGGTTAAAGCGGATCGCGGTTTCCTGAAAAGTCTGTCCGGAAATATCATTGGCTTGCAGTTTTATTTGCGGGTCGCCCGAAGATTTGTACCATGCCTGGCTGTTGTGGGTGCGCGCTGAAGCCGGGATGGTCACTGTTCCCGGATCTGTGGTTACCTGTACCATGAAACCTTGTGTGGACGGGATGATTTCGCCCGGGTTAATATCCGTATAACTGGCCCCGTTTCCGTTCCATATTTTTGCCACTGCGCCAATGTTGGTCAGCGACCAGCCGGTATACCAGGTAATGGCGCTGGAAAAGGGATTGCCAATCAGGTTCCAGCCGGAATAGGCTGCAGCGCTTTTGGTCAATTCGCTTTTTATCACTTCGGAAACATTTAATACCCCGGTAAAGTTCCGGGTCGCATCGTCGGGATAACTTACCAGATATCCTTTCCCAACGATAAAACTGGGTTCAAAATTGTTGGGCCAGTTACCCGCCGCTTCTTTCGTATTGATCCAGAGCGTTGAAGGCTCATCCCATGAAAAGAAATCCTGAGCGCCGGAGCCTGGCGGGCGTGGGACAAAATCCGGCTGGATCGCCTGCGATTCAACAGGGGAAGATAGAAAATGCCAGCCATCAAGATTGTCGGTATGTTTGGCGATATACCGCTGCACTGTTCCATTCACTCCGGTTGTGCCGTGGATTAAAGAGCCGCTTCCGGTGGCATCGCTCAGCACGATCAATCCGGCATTTCCGGCCAAATTGGTAAGTGTGCCGGTCACCGATAAATAATTCAATGACGGAATCTGAATTGAAGCATTATTGGAAATAGTTAGATTTGCCATCGTAGCGGGATGGGCGGCATTCTGGCTGGTAAGGGTAACGGAACCATTTTCAACCACCCAGTAGCTGCTCGTTTCGCTGACAATGCGGGCGCCGGAAACTACTTTTATCACCCCTTGTGCCAAGGCTGAAAATTGGATGAATACTGGTAAGATCAATACCAATAGTCGGATCATTGGTTTTTTCTTTTTCATTTTTTCAGGATTTAAGTTGAATACATAATGATTTTTTTTAAAAGCCCTCATAGCGCGATCGGAATTGACTTGAAGTTGTGAAAGGTCTTTTCCCGTTTGATTCGATAAAAATAATGATTAGCTAAGGTCAATATCCGGACTGAGGAAAGTATGAGCCTGCTTTTTGTACTGTTTTTGAAAAACGGTACAAATTTGCATAGGTTGGAGACTATCAGGTGTATTGATTCGCAAAAGCCCTGGGTGAAGTTCCTTCAGCTTTTTTAAAGGCGGTAAAAAAGGCGTTTCGCGATGAAAATCCTGACAACTGTCCGATCGCTTCCAGGGTAAGTTCATTGGCCTTCCCCTCTTTGATGAGGTTTTTGGCATGGTTTATTCGCCAAACATTCCGGAAATCATTAAAGGACTGTTTTTTTACTTCCCTGTAATAATAGGCCAGATGGTGAGCAGGTATTTTAATAAGTTTCGACAGGTAAGCAAG
>JBAXRP010000427.1:0-2755 GCA_037131145.1 Bacteroidota bacterium | reverse complement strand
GCGGTTGGTGGAGGATGAGTTGACCCATCATGTTGTAGATGGAAACTTCGCCTTTATTATTGCCGGTATTGTCCACAATAACCAGGGAATTATCTGAGGCGAAAACATGGAAAGGCTGACTTGCTGTTTTGTCGTTGATTCCGATAGCTAAGGCAAAATGAAGCAGGAAACGTTTTGGGTCATCGGTTTTTGACGCGCTAAATGAATAAACCGGGGTTTGAACCATGTTTTGAGTAGTATTGGTTTTGAGGTCTTCCAAAATTATTCCCGGACGCGAAGAGAAGGTTTCAAGACCAGATAAATCTATAGAGTAATTACCATCCGAAGGAATAAACATACCAACTGGAACTGTCATGGGATCGTTTATTGCAGGCAGGGAGTTAATGCAAATTCTACCGTTATCCTTCATTGTATAAACCTGAGGAACTTCAACATTCATGCTAAACAACTTGCTGGCGTCATACCAACCTTTGTTCAGGCTCCCGTTCTCATTAAACATAATTGAAGTCTCATCAAAATATGTATCATGGGACAGTTTCAGTTTTATTTGATTCAGCGGATTGCTTTCCGCATTTTTCACCCAGGTTCCACCATGTGTTCTGGCTGCATTGGGAATACCGATTGTGCCTGCACCACTGGTTTTAGCCGTTACGAAGAAACCCTGCATGGCTGGGATCAAACCGGTCAAATATGATTCATATCCCTCGCCTCCGATTTTTCCCGAGTTGTAGATATAATAATAGCCGTTATCCAAATTTGATTTATCGGTAACAGCATCCCAATTAATTGCTGATGGGAAGGGGTTCCCTATCAAGTTCCAGGTGTTGCCATCCTTAGTCAAAGTAACTGTTTTATCTCCGGTATTCAGATCACCTGCAAATGATTTTGTCGGTGGTCCGGTAAAACCGTCGCTATAGGCAACCAGATAGCCAGTCGTTGGAACAAAATGGGGAGGATCTCCACCAAAATCGGTTAAATTAGGCGCCCAGGTCGTTGCCAGTTTAAGGTTAATCCAAGGCAGGCTGGTTATGGCTGTCGGTTCGCTCCATTTGAAGAAATCGTAAGTAGCGCCGTTAGTACTATTGAAATCTCCTGCTAAAGGTGCAAAAGTTCCATCACATATATTTTGACTGGAGACTGGGGAAGAGAGGAAATGCCAGGCGTTGTCGCTGGGAATACTGCGTTGAAACACAGAAGAACCACTTAGGGTCAGGTATTGATTCCCTAATATGGAGCCTCCGCTTTGGATGATCATACTCTTACATGAAACTGCAAAGGAAATGGTTGGGTAATTGGTCAAGCTGCCTGGAATTGTTATATCCGCAGAAACCCCTGGAACTCCCGCACTCCAGTTTATAAGAACATTCCAATCAGATGAAATTGTGCCTGTCCAGGTTGTTGCAGCAGTAAATTCATCTGAACCAATATCAGGTGTTGAAGTACTGCGTGGTTTCCCGTCATAATCGTCAGAAATACCGGTACCAGTAACACCAATATTGGCAATAATTGACCCGGAATTAATTGTCAGTTTCCCTGTTGAAGTGGCTGTAAACAGCGTTGCAGATGCGACATTTGAACTGATATCACTCACACTGTTTGGGTCGTAAGTGCCGCCACCTAAAGCTTTCCAGGTTGCAAAAGTTTTATCTGCCGCTGCTGAATAACCAAGTGTTGCATCAGCAACCGGTACAAATAAATTGTAATTGGTCGTGAAGGTAGAAGGTGTAGCGCTCATATAAATGCAATATTGCCTGCCAGTTCCACCGCTCCGTTCATTGTAGAAAATATTATTCCTCAAATTTACCGTTCTTGTCCCGGCATAATAATCAGCAAATGCACCCGAATGAGCAGTTCCACTGGTTGTACCGCCAACATATACTGAATTATAATACCAGTTATTTGAAGCTCCATTTTCCATTACACCAAATACACGGCAGAAATTGGTATTTGGACTATTGGTGATACTGATTTGATTGTTGGCATAAGTCCATGAACCCATGTAAACTCTGATTCCTGCAATACCTTGAGTAGTCCCGGTACAAGTATTTGTTAATCCATAGATACGATTTCTTGAAACAGTGCCCGTTGAACCCGTAACATCAATTCCAATTCCAACAACACCCGTGTTATACGCACCTGTATTTGATGCACCGATATTATATATAGTATTTTGTGATATTGTTTGATTGGCAGCTGCAGTATTGGAAATAATACCATAAGCAGTAAAAAGATTACTAGCAGCTGTTGTACTTGTAACATCACCCGTAAGTCTCGATAGCGTTGAAAGATCATGAACGATGTTAGATTGAATAATGGAACCAGCTGTGCTACACCCATTCAATATACCTCCCACTTTAGATGATGTGGAAGTAGTATTCGGTTGAGTCACACTTGAAATAACGTTGCCTGAAATATTACTGTGAAGACCAGCACCCGAAATGTTCAAACCAATAAATGTTAAAGCACTTGTAGTAGCATTCGTTTGGTTAAAATTCTGGATTGTATTGTTTGTTATCGTACTTGTTGAAGATGTCGAATGGCTTGTAATGTACAATGGATAAATCGTTGATGCAGCGCTGTTGGTCCAGGTACCACCTGCACTAATCGAGCTGCCACCAATATAGTTATGATCAATTGTAGCGACACAGCTGGTTTGTCCGGATCCGATAGTAATACCATACTGAGAAGTTCCTGTTGAAGTAGTAGTCTGATAAAGATTGTTATAGGTGATACTCCAGGTTGAGTTGTATCCATT
>JBAXRP010000426.1:0-2762 GCA_037131145.1 Bacteroidota bacterium | reverse complement strand
CGCGTGAAAAATGGACAAACAATAATTAAGACAACCGGATTTGGCGGCAATAGGTATTTAATAATGAATTTAAAAGGAGGTTTTATGAACATGCAAAAAATCAATCGGTTCTGGCAAAGCGCCAATTTGTTTCTGGCTCCGGTTTTATTGGTCGTTCTGATCTATTACAGAAACACGATGCCTTTTTATCAGTTTCTTTTATGGCTTCATTTGCCACTTTTGATGTTTCATGAATGTGAAGAATATGTTTTAGCGCCTTTAAGTTTCAAAGAGTTTTTCAATTTAAAAACTCCATTTGGCTCCGGGACCAATCCCAATTACCCGCTTGATGAAGGATATGTATTTCAGGTAAACATTATGATTGCCTGGCCTATGGTCATCCTCGGCGCTCTTCTTGCCAATATTGCACCCTGGGTAGGCTTCTCCATGATGATATTTGAATTAACGATTAACAATTTAATGCATACAATTATTTTTCAACCCAAGAAGCCTGCCTATAATCCCGGACTGATCACAAATTCCTTGTTGTTACTGCCACTCGGGACAGTTGCGTTCCTTACAGCCCTCGATTTCTTTCATTGGTACGATTGGGCGCTTTCCATTGCTCTGGGGGTATTGATTGTAGGTTTGTTGGCCTATAAAACGACAAGCCGCCAGGCCAGCGGGAATAAGTCATCTAATGATAAAAAGTAACTTTATGAAAAAATACCTGATTTTTTGTACGCTTCTTCCATGGCTTTTCTCTGTCCAGGCTCAGGATAACCAGGTTGAAAAGAGTGCTAAAAACCGCCGGTTTTTCGTCGGCGCCGCCTATTCTTACATGTCGATCGACATGAAACTGAAGTCGATGTCGCTGCATTCGGTTTGGTATGGGTCGGACCTCGGGACCCGTGACCTGGAACCCGGGGAGGTTGATACAATTAATGATTATGTAAACCGGCATTCCGATGTCAATGCACTCACCATCGAAGCCGGAATGCACTTCATCGACAAACCGGAGGTTCCATGGAAGTTGTCGGGAACCCTGCTGCTGGGGATGGCACAGAATCTTACTACCGTTTACAACAAGGCGACCGGGGTGCAGGAGTATTCGTTCAATTCGGGCTTTTCGAAACCCTGCCTGGGTGTGGGGTTCAGTTTCGGTTACCAGTTCACAAAACACTGGGGTCTTTTCCTCCGTCCATATTTAGTTGGAGCGATGGGCACCATCACCAACATCGATGACCAGATCAATCCCGATCCCATCAACTTCACCTCCAAAAAGGAAGACAAATTCACTACACTCTATATGCGCAGCAGCCTGCTGGCCAGCTATCAGGCTGGTCCCGTTACGATCATGGCCGGACCGGGATTCTATTACCTCTGGTCAAAACACAAATACAGCCGTACCTACACGAATATCAACGACGGACAAACCATCACCGAGGAGGCTACCTATGTGCTGATTCCACGGTCGTTTATAGATGGGAGCGTGGCCGTAGCTTGGAGAATCATCAATCCGTTAACCCTTCATGTTCATGCCGGGATCGGGAGTGATTTCATGCTGGATGGCGGACTTCAATTCAATTTTTAACCCAAATATTAAGGAGATTATATCATGAAGAAACTGATACTTTTCATCATTATGCTCATACCGGTAATCGGTTTTGGGCAGTCAATCGTTCCAGAAGCACACTGGAAAGACGGTAACGACCGCCCCTGGTGTGATAAAGGAATCGGCACCGCCTTTACTTCGAACAATGGCATTTTGACTTCCTTCAATTATCAGGGAAACGGAACACGCCAGGGCGGGCATGTTTACATGTACACCATCGATGAAGCGCTGAAGACCAGCCAGACAGATCTTAGTAACGTTAAGATGAGTGATTTCAAGCTCGGACCTTCGGCTGACCACGACAACCGCCTTGAATTCAATTTTCCGGGAGAAAGCAATTCCTATGATGAGGGTCCGGCGCTTGGCAGGGCCTTCTTCTTCCAATATGAAACGCAGATCTGGTATTTTATCCACATCCGTTCAGCCCACCAACCGGATGGTCAAAGCGAACCCGATAACGATAGTTATGAATGTTTTGCCCGTATCCCCGGCAACACCGACCTGAAATGCTTTACCTATTACAATACCGTGAAACCGGTTTCCACGGCGCTGAAACAGGGAGCTTTTCAGCTTGACAGTTTAGTTTATTTTCTGGCATATGATCAATCAATTACTCCTCATTGCTGGCAGTTCCAGGAATTCAGGTTCGACAGTACAGATAGTCATTTTAAATATAACAACCTGACCAACCTTAATACGTCATTAACCTATCCGTACCTCGGAGGTCTTTACAACAGGCTCGACAGCCTGGGAAACACCTATTTTCTGGCCACTTTTTATGACCAGGCCGGCAATTGGCAGGTTGGAAAACTGATCCCGGGTATTTCCGGTGGTAAAAGAAGTTTTACCTGGCTGCTTTTGCTCGACAACAGTCATTCAAGTCCATTCACCTCAACCATTGCCGCAACAACAATCTTCGACGGAACGATCAAAGGAAACCGGATCCCTTCCGACATTCCCAATAAAACGCAATCCGACCGGGTGATCCTTTTCGGAGAATGTAAGGACAAATCAAGTGATGGATTTTACCATGTTCAATATGGTGAGTATCATTTTTTTAATGATATGATGATCCTTGATGACAAGGGAGAGATAACCCTTCCCTCCTCGACAGGACCCTATAAAGTAAGTGATTATTATCACCTGTATGCCAGTTATATGCTGTTGC
>JBAXRP010000425.1:0-2770 GCA_037131145.1 Bacteroidota bacterium | reverse complement strand
GTGAATTTACTGTCAAAAATCAAATAATTCAGCAGTTGCCCATCCGTTGCCCCCGTTTTATAAAAATCAAGGAATTCCAGCACCACCGCACTTTCGTTTTTGTGCCTTACATTTGTTTGGCCATAATCGATTATCCCGCTGTCGGGATCCTGTGCCAACAATGCCAACATGCTGGGAAGGGCCTTCCCCCGCTTCCCCGACCAATTGTTTTCCAAATGGGACGAATCGCCCCAATATGGGACAGTGGTAAAATCAAGGTTGACCGTATCGCCAAGGATGTCGTTGTCCATCCATGTTTTATGAAGCGCTTTTAGGAATGACAGGTTCATGTCGGGGGTGACCCGGTCGGAATAGGAGGTAAACCATGCGGCCTTGGGCAAAACGTTCAACCCGGCAAAAAGCCCCTGCCCCCTGTCCATGCACCACAAATCATCTGCGGAGTAGCGCCTTGCGTTCGATGCTTTTAATGCCACAAAACTCAATATGGAGCTGAGCCTGTCCAGGGTTGTTGTTTGCGGATAACCGGACTGGGCGATGATTTTGTCCAGCCCATACTTTTTTATATAAGGCAACAAACAAAGTATCCCAGCCGAAGAACTTTTAAACCCTTCGTTGACAGATGACAACATGGCGCTTTTTTCAGCTTGGATTTGCGGGATCTCCTTTTGTTTCTTTTCCAGCCTGGTCCGCCTGGGCAATTTGGAAAACCCTTCTTTGGCAACGATATTGTAAATTGATTTTTCACTGACCCCCATTGTTTTGCTGTCCAATACAACCTTGATATCCTCAACAGAGTAGTTCTTCTTCCTAAGGCCAATGATGGTATCCTTTGCAGTTTGGACGTTTTGGTCAGTTTTGCGCCCCCTCCTGCGCTCGAAAAAGAACAGCCCGTTTGTTTTGCCTGTTTTTATTTTTTTGGTGAACCCACTTACGATGGTTGTGAACCCTCGGTGGGTGTAGCCAAACCGTGCCGCCACGGCAACAGCGGTTTTGCCCTCGACATAGTACATCCGCAATGCTTCATATTGCTTTTGTGCAATGGAAGCCGGAGCCAAAAAGAAATCAATCGGTTTCATTATAAACGTATATATGTTACCGTGATAAAGATAATTATACTTTATCTAAATTCAGCAAAAAATCAAAAATAGATATTAACAACCTTATTTCAGACCATTAACGGTCGTTTCAGAAGGAATATGGAAAGTTATTAACAGGGCTAACGCACGAAAAAAAGCATAATATGTGCGTTTATATAAGTAAATAACCAAAATAGAACAGGCGAAAAGACACAGCCAGCCTCTATTGCCTAAAAAAGAATGGCCTCGGTTTATACGTAATTAATTACCGTGATAATCTATGATCAATGGGCTGACGCACAAACAAACACTTCCATTTCTCTGAATCCCACAAACCTATTTATACCGGTCAATCCTTTCTCCCCTTTCTCTTCAATGCAAATATCAATAACCTCCCTGATATTATCCAATGCCTCATCAATCGTTTTTCCGAAAGAATGACAACCTTTGAAAATCGGACAACTGACAATGTAAACATCATCTTCATCCTGCTCAATCAGTATCGGAAGGTTGATTTATGGAACTTGTTTACAGCAAGCTCACTTATATTAACAGGAAGTATTGGTTCCCGGTCGTTTAGTGTGCGTCTGGGCGCACTCAGTCTCTAAGGCAGCGCAGGGACAAGCCTGCCGCCTTGCCGTAGCCGTCCATGTAGCTGTTGCCAGTGAAGAAGGTCAGGATCCAGCCAATCGGCGAGCTGTACTGCCCACTACCCCAGTAGTAGCCGTAGGAGCCCCTATAGTAAAGCGAACCATCGCCGGAGCTGAGAGCCCCGGCAGCGTGCAGCTTCAGTCCGGAGCCCCATGGCCCGTTCCAATCAGTCCATCCGCCTGTGTTATCAACGTTGTACCATTCGGTGTAGGTGGGGATGTGCCATTGGGTTCCAAGTTCAAGGTTGCATGGGTCGTTGGCAGTTAGCCAGTCGGAGCTTTCGCTGATACTCGTTATTGTCCATGCCGGAGTTAGCGCTGACCCAGTATGTTTATATCCTTGTTTGCGGTTAAACTGCCAGTACCACCCGGCAGATGGTTCAGTAGCATCGTTTACAGCGGTTGCCTGATGATCGGAACCCAGGTTGCTGGTAATCCAGCATTTTGTCGCTTCGCCGGGAATACCGGTAACAGTGCCGTAAGTAGTGGTTTTGCTAACCGGCGACACATCTCCGGCAGTATGAGTTATGGTAATAGGCATTCCGCAGGTCCATTGCGGCTGCTTTGGTATTGTGTACCAGGATCCACTTGAATAAAAGGTCAATTCAGCGCCCCCGCCAAAGCCGCAGTTTGTACACATTACCATCAGCCCTTCGGCAGGTGAGGAAATTGCGTTGCGTTGGGCGTTTGTCATCCGGGGAATTAAAATGCCCGAATTTGTACTGGAAATTTCCAGAGCGGCAGATGGTGAAGGAGATGAAGTGCCTACTCCAACCTGTCCTTCTATAAGCAATCCATTTGCCGGCGCCGCGTAGGTTCCGGAATAGGACGAGCCGATCACGGCATTCCCGGAAATGTCAACTTTGCTTTGCGGGTTCGAAGTTCCGATGCCGACATTGCCGGAATTGTAATGCAATTTTGTTCCATTGGCAGTCCATTGACTGCTGATTTTATTGTTGAAACTATTCCAGTCAGCAGCGCTTAAATAACCCGATTGGCTCGTGGCTGCCTGTTTTACCGAGATGGTTGTACCTGTTCCAAGTA
>JBAXRP010000424.1:0-2795 GCA_037131145.1 Bacteroidota bacterium | reverse complement strand
GGATAAAGCCGGTGGAGAAGATCCTTGAAAAGCTCCTTCTTGGTTTGCTCTTTGTTTGCGCTTACTACTCGCTTGCGGTATTCTTCAATCAGGCTTATCCTTTGGATATTCATTCGCAATCGTTGTTATTTTTTCCAGGAAACGGGAAATACGCATATCGCTAATCTTCTATATACCCCCGAATTTTTTTTGATATTTTTCAATTAGCTCCCCGGCTACCGACAGGTATAACAAGGAAGCCACATCACTTTGAAGTCCCTCCCAATCATAAAATGTGAGGTGAAAAGTATAAGCGGCAGCGGTTAACAAATCTGAAGTCAGTAAATGGTAATTGATAATAACATTCAGGTATGATATTAATTCTATCGGTGAAAACTGTTTTTGTTTCGGAAATTGTTCATGGATGTTAAAATTCCGATTCAGCATTTTTTCAGCTTGATTCTTTTTGCCTTCAGTAATCAGGTTATTAACCAAATTACAAAAGGTATATACGTTTGATGGGAATTTCTGATATAATGCCTCAACAAGTAGAGTTAGTTCATCATTTTGGTCTGTTTCCTCATAAATGAGGCAAAGAAGACTTTTAAACAGATAACAATCCGGGAATTGCGTGATGGCATCCTTAACAGGTTGTATAGCCTTTTCAGGATCCTGGTAGTATATATTTAAGAGTTCATCATACAATTCCGATTCATCGTCGGAGTGAAAAATATCCAATTCATTTTCAGGTAATTCCTCAGAGATATCCCAACTGTCTATAAAATTTGCAATATCTTCGATTTTCTTTTTCTCCTTTTTCGATATTGCTAAAAATACAGCAGCATAGATAAGACTAAAAGTATTCATTGGCGACAAAATCTTTTTTCCTTCTTCTACCTGCCTCATATCCTCATCAGTAATCTCCGCCAGCGGTTTGTCAATTATCTCAATCTCTTCGTCCTCATTCTCATCTTCATTCTCATCTTCAATGTCATCTTCAATGTCATCTTCAATGTCATCTTCAAATAACTTGTCATCGGCATAAAAAACGGCGTAATTGCCTTTTCCAACTGATTTATCAAGTTGTGCAAGAATATTCAACGGCTGTTTTTCTCTACCGAAAAATACAGCCGGTTTGCCGTGAAGTCCAAATTCAATTTCAATTAATGGGATATGTTCATCGTCCTCTTCGAGAATAAAAACTGCGGTATTGAACTCTTTCGGAGGCTGAAACCCTAAATCCTCTGAATATGCAAGAGCGCCGAAAAGAATGTTGTGCAACAGATTATAATCGGTTTCAATGAGTGGATTATCTTTCCCTGAAAATTCTAAATGCTTTTGTCTGAGATCAGCGATTTTATCTGGATTGGCATTGAAATCATATAGAGTTTCCTTGATTCCAAGACAATGCAAATCAACCAGAAAAAGAGCGTATGTCAGATTTTTATTCACATGCACACGGGTAACAAGGATTACCGCCATACCAGATTCTTTCCATTGGCGGTTAATATAACATGGGCCGAGAGGAAGAGTTCTTCCCTTGGTACGGATGTATTTTTCGGGCGAAAGCAGCGGAATGTTCTTGTGTTTTGACATAATTGATCAGATTAAGTTATAAAAGATATTTTTAGTCCAGAAGTTGTTACCCAATAACTGTTTGAACCGACTCGATAACCGATTTCACCACTGTATCCGCCATATCATCCGTGAGATTATAATAAACCGGCAAACTGATCTCCCGCGAATAATTGTCGAACGCAACCGGAAAATCTGAAATTCTGTATCCGCAATTTTTGTAGTAAGTCATCATCGGAAGCGGCACGAAATGAACATTTACGGCAACTTCGCGGTTGAAAATTTCCTGGATGATTTGATCTCGCTGATCCTCATAAATTCCCTTGATGCGTAAAAGGTAAACGTGGTAAGAGGAAGTTTTTTCAGGTGTTTCAAAAAGCGGAAGCTCAGCCCATGAAAATTTCCCAAGCGCCTCAGAATAGCGGTCAAAAATCGCTTTCCTGCGCACAAGCATATCACTTTCGTACCTTTCCAGTTCGATAATTCCCATGGACGCCTGAATATCTGTCATGTTGTACTTGTAGCCAGGTTCAATTACGTCGTATCTCCAGCTCCCGATCTGGGTTTTTGCCAAAGCGTCTTTGGTTTGACCATGCAGCGACTTTGCATTAAGATAGCGATATATTTCGTCATGGTCGAAAGGCGCCGGAAGGTTAAGGCAAACGGCGCCGCCTTCGGCAGTGGTGAGATTTTTAACCGCATGAAACGAGTAAACGGTAATATCGGTGAGGTTTCCAACCTGTTTTCCCTTGTATTTTCCGCCAATGGAATGGGCGGCGTCGGAAAGAATCAGAATCCTGTTCAACTCAATCTGTTCCTTTGAACCCGGATTGAAAACTGCCTGAATTTCAGGTTCCCTAACCACCGCGTTAAGCGCGTCATAGTCGCAGGGAAATCCGGCAATATCAACGGGAATAATGACCTTCGTTTTTGATGTTATCGCTTTTCTGATTGCATCAAGCGAAATATTGAAATCAGCGTTTACATCAACAAATATAACTTTGGCGCCACAATGAACAACTACATTGGCTGTGGCAGAATAGGTATAGGCGGGGACAATAACTTCGTCGCCGGCGCCCACCCCCAACCACCGCCACAACAGTTCCAGCCCTGCCCGCGCTGGACTAACCCAAAGCGTAACCTTGTGTCCGCCCTAAGCAGTCAGCAGTTTCCCGCATTTTTTTGTCTTTGGGCCGGGAGTAAATCATCCCCAACAAAGAGAATTCAAAAGTTCCACAAAC
>JBAXRP010000423.1:0-2800 GCA_037131145.1 Bacteroidota bacterium | reverse complement strand
CCTCGTCCCTCGTCCCTCGTCCCTCGTCCCTCGTCCCTCGTCCCTCGTCCCTCGTAAATCGTCCCACGAAAAAAGCCGGAATCCCTCAATTCAGGATTCCGGCTTTCATTTCCCCCTCTATCTCCCCCTCCCTTTTTGGGGAGGGGGTCAGGGGGGTGGGGTCTCCCCGGGTGTTACCTCGTCTTCACCAATTTAATGGTTTCAACATAATCATCGGCAACAACCCTTACAAAATAGAGTCCGCTGGGCATGTCATTGAAGCGGAATTCGTGCTTCATAAGACCAATTATGCTTTCGGTAAGAACTTTTTCGCCGCTCATGGCGTAAACTTCAACTTTTACGTTGTTGTAAATCCGGTCGCCCTTTTGAATCAGCGTGAAATTGCCGTTGGTCGGGTTCGGGTAGAGGTTGAAGAAAGCGCGTTCGGTTGCTGCCGGAACTACCTCCTGGCCTGCAACAGCTTCGGTCATCTTAGCATATACAGGGCAGAACGGTCCCGTTGGGGATGTGATCTTGCCAAGCATATATCCGCCGGAATGAACAGTGGTTCCCTCTTTATAGAAAATCTTTTCACCGGCAATAAATGTAGCGTGACCAGTTGAGTGAACTACAAATGTTGTTCCGCTGCCAGCTACTGTTATTGTGCCGGTGGCATTGTAACATTGAGTTTCGCTTAGTACTCCGGTTACGTGTATGGTTGCGCAAATTGGGGATGTTTGACTAACAAAATAGACGTTAGAGACCATACACAAATTTGCATCGGTTACCACCACGCCGTATTCTCCGGGGTTCAAACCGAAAATATTCATGGTTGTTGCGCCGTTGGTCCATAAGTATGAATATGGAGGGGTGCCGCCTTGCACTGTAACTTCAATGCTGCCATCGTTACCTGTCGGGCAACTTGCAGGAATGATAACAGGGTTTTCAAGCATAAGCGGAGCGGGTTCCGAAATAAAACGACCTGAACGGTAATCACAGTTATGAGCGTCTGCAACCGTAAGGTAATAAAAACCTGGCGCTAATCCGTTGATGTTTGGCGTTGTTTCTCCGTTACTCCACGTATAAGTATAGGGTAGCGTGCCGCCGTCGGTATAAATGGTTGTAATCGAGCCATTCATAGCGCCGAAGCAAGTGACATTTGTTGCGACACCCTGCCATGAAATTTCGAGAGGTTCTAAAACATTCCAGCTATCAGAAACTGTTGCAAAATTAGCATCGGTAACTATTACGAAATATGTTCCAGTAAAGAGCCCACTGATATTCTGAGTTGTCTCTCCGGTATTCCATTCAAAAGTATATGGTGGCAATCCACCTGTAACTGTCGTATTGATAGCTCCATCCATGGACTGATTACAACTCAGATTAGTAACCACTCCGGTAATTGAAAGAGGCAGTGTACCAGTTGTAAACTGATGGTCGGTAGTCCATCCGCTATAGATGTTATCGCCGCAATTTGAACGGACATAAAGGTGGTAGGTAGTTCCGGGAGCTAATCCATTGATATGAACTCTGAGCAATGGCGTTGTTCCGCTTAAGGTTAATCCGTTAGGTCCGCTTCCTGCGGCGCCGCTGGTACGAACTTCATATTCGTATCCGCTTCCGGGAGCAGGTTGAGGCTCACCCCAATGAATACTTGCCGATGACGACGTAATTGTATCAGAGCCTGTATAGGTAGGCATTGCACATGTCACCGGTAAGGAAACCGTAACATTCTGTGTGGTTGTACATCCACTTGAAGGAACAGTAGCCGTTGCTGTGTAGGTGATTGTAGCCGTCGGTTTTGAGAAAACTTTTGTCGCCGATGTGCCAGCATAAGGGATGGTAGTTAACGTGTCGGTATAAAGCGCTGTGAATGGCGCCCAGGTCATTGTAGTTGGAACCGCAGAGCCAAGTATCATATTTGGTCTTTGATTGGCTGTGCTGCCCGCTGTGGGGTTTGGACATTGATCTGAGCCATCACTGTAAACATAAGATGAGCTGGCAAAGGTGGTGGCAGTTTGATTCATTACTGCATTTTGTGTATAGCCATTGGGATAATTGCTGAAACATACCTCAACGATAATATTTGATGTTCCATTCCAAATAAATGGCGCTGTAAAGGTATGAGTGTTGATTCCGACAACAGGCTGGTAGGTCACCGGGCCGAAGACCGTTGATAAACCGGTTGTTTCGAAAGTCGTCGTCAATGCGGCGACCGCACTGTGCGCCATCTTCATTGTGAATCCCGGCATTGGTCCGCAGGTTCCCACACTAACAACGTCAAAAGAAAGGGAGTTGATATTCCCTGCGCTTACACCGGCAGCGGTAAGTTCAGAGGCAAGGATTAGCATCTGGTGCTTGGAACTGTTCCAGTAGAAACCGTAAGGAGCAGGCCATGAAGTAGAGGTGTTTTGAATGGTTCCGGTTCCGATAACTGCATTTCCTCCAACGGTTCCGCCGCTTGCTTCTAATTGCTGTGTAGCTCCTGGGAGAATTATTGGGGCAGCCGGCGTAATTGTAATGGCTGATGGGGCAGGATTAACTGCAACAGTGGTAGTTGCAGTTGTTACACAACCGTTAATAGGATTAGATCCTGTTGCAGTATATGCAGTAGTGCTTGCAGGCGTCACGGTATGTGTAGGTCCTACAAGACCGCCTGGCGTCCAGATGTAAGAATAGTTAGGATCAGCGCTGGTTACGTCAAGAACACTTGATTGCCCAGGGCATAATGAGGCAGGAGTGGCAGTAACGTTAATTGGAACAGGGGCTGTTACGGTAGCGGTAACAGCTACACGCGATGAAACGCACCCTGAAAATACCG
>JBAXRP010000422.1:0-2805 GCA_037131145.1 Bacteroidota bacterium | reverse complement strand
AACAGGAAGTAATTCTACTCCATAAGATTCCCAACCAAGTTCCTGTCCTGCAAAAATGGTTGTCCCGACTCCTGCAAACGGGTCTAAAAGTTTGCCTGGTTTTTTTCCATATTCATTCAGAAAGTACTTTACAAGCGCCGAAGAAAAGCCCTCCTTATATTTGAACCAACGATAAATTGGCTCGTCTTTATTTGCCTGAAAACTAACAACCTTACGGTTAAGATTGTAAGCAGTTTCCAACTTGTCTGCCAATCGGCTGAATAAAAGTTGTCGCTCAGTTGGATGTAATTCTGCTGTTTCTATCATGCGCCAAAGGTAACAATATTAGAGGTTTTCATTTTTGCCTGATAGATTATTCTTAGCAATTTCTTTATTGGCTGATTTTACCTTGCGTTCTAATTTTTTAATATCTTCTTCTGCGGGCAATTGTTTGTTCGGGCTTTATGCCACTCTTACCCAAGAGAGTTCTTACATCCGAGTTGTTTTTCACATGCTCAGCGGTAATTTATTTTCGCCTTTTATGTCTTGTTTTTTTACGTTGAAGTTTGTAATTTGAGTAGCCAACTGCTTGGCAGAAATGGTAATGGTGGGCAAAAAATAAGCCAAAGTCCGGTTTTCAGAAATCCTAATTTGCGTTTCATGGCGCTGGCGCTGTTGCTGCCAAATAAAGCCCAATCGCCTTTGCTGCGTATATTGGCAAAGCCTTTATTATCAACTCCTCTTTCGTAAATGTTTTTTGATAATTCCGTTTCTGTTGCTGCTAATTCTTCTCTTGCCTGTAACCGTTCTATCAGTTGGATGCGTTCTTCCAACAATTTCTGCTTACGGGTTTGAATGGCAAAATAGCTTTGAGCAAATGCAATTTGTTCTTTTTTAGGATCGCCATTTTGTGTGATCAGATAACATGCATCCCGGGTAAGCATAAGATCTGGTACTACCTTAGCTTTACCGTTGGGCATCGGTATCGTTTTGGCGATATCAACTAAATGATCAGAAACAGTTTCACCAGTGGTTTTACAGCTATCTTTAGCTTTATCAACTGTGTTTAAAAAATTTCGCAAATCAGCCCTGCCAATCCCATCCTTGATTATAGCGGTGAAGGTGAATCACGATTCCGGAGCAAGGTTTACCACTACACCTTCACCCTTACTTGCCACCAGTATCTTACAATCGCTGCTCATTGGTCATTATAGCCTCACGAGCCAGAGCTTCGATGGCATACAATAGACAGAAAATAGCGCAGATTGGCGCTTTGCCCAAGCATCTATCGTAAACTTTTATGCACATGCCACTCGAAAAATTGAATACTATTTGTGTCGGGGTATCAGGCACCCGATGTTTTGGAGTAGCTTCAATAATCACCATGGGGTTGACCCGGGGCGACAACTTTATAAAAAAAGGAGGGTTGCTCAAAGATTTCCGTCTTTGGGAAACCCAATACTCGAAAGCGCTTTTGGAAAGTCCAATTGATGCGGCGAACTCCCGTAAAGTTTGCCCGCTATTTTTCCATTCATCCACTTTGGCAAACATAATCGCTGACTGTGGTGTTTTCATCGTATCCTGATTTTTGGCGCAAAGGTAAACCGGGTAGGGTTATTGGAAAAGATGGGGTTGGTGGGGTGGATACGTCTAATACGCAAGTCGGGTTAAGATATTGGAGTCTTGTTTTCTGAGAATCAAACAGATATGTATATTGCACGGCAGCAGTGTTAACAATAGTCGGAACCGTTTCCATCATACTTCATATTTTGTCCTAATTTTGCTTTTTTTATGTTTGGGATTTTGCTCTCACCTCATAATGTTGGATTACAATTGAATAGTGTAAAATTCCGAAATCAAAATCCAAAAAATTTCAACGTCTGAAGAAAGAGGAAGAAAATATAAAGGTTTCAACTGAAACTGAAGGATTCAATATAAAAGATAAAGCTGGCTTTGAACACCTCTTTCGTTCAAATTACAGTTCACTTTGCGGTTATGCCAATTCTTTCTTGAAGGATATGGATGCTTCAGAAGAAATTGTACAGGAAGTGATGTTCAGGATTTGGGTCAACAGGAATTCTTTAAATATCACTGGTTCTATACGAAGCTATCTGATACGTGCTGTACGGAATAGTTGTTTAAATCTTCTGAAGCATCTTGATATACGTGAAGACTTTAGAGTCAAGCATGAAGGTATGGATCGCGGTTTTAGCTCTTCGCCTGAAGAGTTAATGATGGTTTCCGAACTGGAGCAAAAGGTAAGGGATGCAATTGACAATCTTCCCCTGGAACGCAAAAGGATTTTTATTCTGAGCCGCTATGATGGTTTGTCATATTCAGAAATCGCTGAGAAGCTTGGCATATCGATAAAAACTGTGGAAAACCAGATGGGAAAAGCGCTGAAAACACTCCGGGAAGATCTATCCGAATACCTTCCATTGCTGACCTTGTTTTTCTTTGATTTCTTCAGAAATTAATGCGGTTAACCGAATTTACGGGGTACAAATAAAAATAAATTACAAGGAAATGGATAATAATATTTTGGAACTGGATAGGGGTAGCAGGCTTTCAGATTGTCATTAGTTTAAAGGATTATGAATTAAAATAAGATGGATATCGACGATAATTTACTACTGCAGTACCTGCTTGGAAATGTGAACGAAACAGTCCGTAACCAAGTGGCAAAATGGCTGGAGGCAGACAGCATGAACAGGAAACGCCTTGACCAGCTTGAGGCATTGTGGCTGGAAACAGGTAAACTGGATCCTCCACCTGTGCCAGTTGATCTGTCAAAAGCATGGGACCGCATGTCCTCCCGTATTGAAA
>JBAXRP010000421.1:0-2811 GCA_037131145.1 Bacteroidota bacterium | reverse complement strand
ATATTTTGCCGGGCAATGCCCGAATTGGTTAAATCGTTGCTCATGGTTTTTTATTTTTTTGACGTTATGGCCATTGGCTAGTACTTCCGCTGTCGCCTTATCCTTGAATTTTTCGTTGGCTTTTACAACATTTTCATGGGTTCCTTCCAAAACGCAATCAATGCGTCGCAATAAAGTAAAAGGCAGTATTACGTCTTCTTAGTCTTTCTCTGCATATTCATCGCGGATATGGTCTTTAATTCCCCAGGTAAAATCAGCTATTTCGTTGTGATTTGCCATTATTTATTAGTCAAATTTCGATATGCAAATTAAGCAGATTTATCATTGGTTTAGCATTGCCTTTACGATCAAAAAAAATGGGAGTTCCGCCCCCAAGGGTGGAACTCCCGAAGGGAAACACCAGCAAAACATTGGAAAAAGGATTGAAACACTTAACTGAATATTTTTTTTAACCGAGCATGACTCGCAGAGTTATCCTCGTGTAAAAACGGTTTAATCAAACGTTCTTTTTATTTATTATTTTTGTCAAGTGGTGTACTTAGTTAACTGAAATACTGGTATACTTTTCAATTGAAATATACATTTTTTGCTTCCAAAAAACCTTCTGCCTCCGTGATGGCTCCCAGGAAAATTCCGGTTTTTTTTCTACCCTTTTTCTTCACCTTGTCATAGTACGATGACACTTCGTAAATATAAAACTTGGTTCCAAATTTCCTGATTTCCGTGCCAGGTTTTCTGTGCTTATCTACCCAGGTTGGATAGGTTGATTCTTTTTTTTTCAAATAATCCGTATTACGGGATACAAAGTAACGCAAAAAAATCACACGACCTAATGGCAGTGCGCTTTTATTAAAAATTATATTCCGTAGGAAATAGAGTTACAGGTTAATATTTTCCACCCTTTAAATGAAAATTACCTTTTGCGTTTGAATTTGGCCATTTGCAGTCATCCTGAAATAATAAATCCCGCTGGAGACCTTTTGTCCGGAAGCAGTTGTTCCATCCCATGACAGGGAATAAGTTCCGGTTTCTTTTTCTTCATTCAACAGGTTTTTTACCAGATTACCTGTAGAATCACAGATATCAAGCCGGATCTGCGTACGCCGCTTCAATTCAATCCGGATGGTTGTATAGGACGTAAACGGATTCGGGGAGGCCGGTTGAAGGAGAAAGTCAGACGGTTGCTTCACCACAGGTTCGATGCCGGTTGTAGTTAGCGGTACCCGCTCCCAGCTATTTGCATCATAGTGTGTGATCAGCAAAGAATGATCTCTAATATCGTAGGTAAGATATACCATACTGGTTCCGGGAAAAAACGATACCGGAAGCTGACTGAAACCGGGATCAATCATATACAATGCCGTGAGATAATACCCTCCAACATAATAATAGCCGTATTTGTCTCTGACAATTCCATCGGGACTGTTAAAAGTAGTTGCGGTTATTGGTGAAACGATTGAATCAGTGAGGCTGATGGCATAGATCGAAGAAGGAATTGGTGAATCACCGATAACCACGATCCTGTTAAGCTCCCTTTCCAGAAGGATCCCGTTGGGATTGCTCAGCCCGCTGTTTGCAAAAAGCCACCATGACTGGTCGCTGATCCGCAGCTTGTAAATTTCATTCAGTTTAGGACAGGAGATAAAAAGATGTCCTGCCGAGTCGGAAGTGATGCTTGATAAATATTTTGTTGATGCGCCTGTAATGGTTTTATCCATGACAAGCTGCCTGGTTACAAGATGATACGCTTTAATTTTCCGGTTTTTGCAGACGCCATAAACAGTATCCCCAACGATTTCCATACCGTCAATAAACCCGGCTCCCTGAACGAAAAAGGTTTGATTTCCGGCGCTGTCAATCTCCACAATATCCCCGGTAATTGTATCATTAGAAACCAGCAGCCGGTTACGTGGGGCGTCAATCACGATTTTCTGTGGCGCGTGCAGCAGATTCTGGGCGTGGGTAAGGGCAGGCAGAGTGAATGCCATTGATAGCAGTAAGTATTTTAACGCAAGTGTTTTTCTCATTTTGTTTTTAGTTGTAATGATATATCCGGTTCTCTCTCACCCCGTCATCCCGTTTCTTTTCGGGGATGGAGGCAGGGTCATTTATGAAAACCATAAATCTATATGATATGATTGCCAATTAAAAAACTAATCGGTAAAAGTCCCGAAAAGATCGCCCAATAACAACAATTACCTGATCGTGCCAGGAATTTTAATCTCGTTTTCGGTTCCGGACTGTTGAATCCTGTTTTGCATAAATTCTTTTTTTCGCAACCATATTGTTTGTGGCGGCTAGGGAATAATAGCATCTGAGGTAATCAATGAAAATATGTGCCGGAGTGATAAATTGGTAAAACTTGACAATGAGAATTTAAACGGAGAAATACTTAAGTATTAACCGGATCAGTTCGTCCTTGATAATTGGTTTTGAGATATAATCATTACATCCCGCTTCAATTGCCCTGGCTTTGTCGCCTGCCATTGCATAAGCGGTTTGAGCCAGGATTATGACTTTGTTATTAGTTTGTCGAATTTGACGAGTGAGTTCAAGCCCATCAATTCCCGGAATTCTTAAATCCATCAAAATTAAGTCAATATCAGGATTGGCGTTAAAAGTTTCTTGCGCTTCAATTCCAGTTGATGCAAGCAGGATTTCTTTTCCTAATGGTTTAAGCCCTGTTTTCAGGAGATATTGCGAATCCGGGTCATCATCAACAACCAATATTTTCAGACTGTTAATCTGAGCAGGCGGTACCGGTTGTAACTGAATTTCTTTATTGATACTATTGGACTGTTTCCCCGAATT
>JBAXRP010000420.1:0-2813 GCA_037131145.1 Bacteroidota bacterium | reverse complement strand
AGGCTCGATATCCACGCCAACCTTACCAGGTCCAATAAACGCAATTGAATAACCTCCACCGTCGGTGATCGAAATATCCATGTCTGCAAAGATCGCTTTGTCGGGATAAGTCGCAGCAATTTCCAATAATGGCTTACCATCTTTTTGGTGAGCAATATTAATATCCTTTGGGGTTAACGGGTGTTTACCGTATTTACTGGTGAATTTTATGGCTGCCCTTCGCATTGCAACCAGGTTGGCTAAAGTTGAAGTTAATCTGGCGTTGGAACAACTTTGTTTAATTTGTGCAACTTCTTCTTTTGTCAATTCGCCATTTTCAATGCAATCATTTAAGCTTTTCATCGAAACAATGGCTATTGCGTGTTTTCCGTCCGGCAATAATGATTGCAGGTCGTTTTCAATCCGGTCAATACTTATGGGTTTTATTTTCCTCACCGGGGCTTGCGGGCTGCCTGATTCCGGCTTTTTGAGTGATATCTTTTCGAAAGTAACCAATTCCTGGTTTTGGTTAAAAACAGTAAAGCTTACATCGTACTCCAATGTATTCTTTTTGACTAATTCATGGACATTAAAAACAAGGATATTGCCGGGTTCCATGTTTTTATACAGCCTGATTTCCTGAATAACATCAGGCAGGGAGCCTTCTGAAACAATCAATAACCCCGATTGATAAGCAGAATCCCTGACCGCTGGCGACCCAAAATAAATTTCATTGTCCAATCCATCTGCAAAATATTGTTCCCCATCCGGCACCTTTATCGTTGTTATGCAATCCTTTTCAAAATCCTGCCTGTAAATCTTTTCGATGCGCCGGAACAATTTTCCCTGGAATAGTGGATAAGGACTTAGTTCGTCCGGATTAAGGGGAAGCGACTCTACGAGAACCGGGCATGATGGCAAACCATCAGATAGTTGAACATCCTTCTCAAAAAAGCAATCAGCCTCAATGTAATTTTGTGAGAAATCATTTGTACTTGCCTTAACCTGGATACCATAGTAAGGTGTTTCGCCGGGCTGATATTTTGCCGCTGCTATAACCCTGACCTTAACCTGTTCGCCTTTCGGGACAATTATCGGGGTAATAAAACGGATGTTTTTCAATACCGGCAATTCAAAAGTTCCACGGCATTGCAATACAGCCTGCACCATTGCTTCTATTTCCATAACTGCAGGCATAACTGGTGTGCCATTGTAAATATGTTCCTGTAAATAGAGATCGGTTTCGTGCGATAAAGGAAATTCTGTGGCTATTTCGGTTTGAGGCACATAGCGCAGAATGCGCTCAAGAAACCTTCCCTTGATTTTGCTTAAAGGAGCGAACAGATTTGCTTCGAGATCGTTGGCCAATCTGCCGGTAATAACATAGGCGCCTTTCCGGTTCACTTTTTTCAAAATATTCAGGTATGAACCTATACCATCCTCGATTTTTAAAGCATGTACACCGACGGTTTTCAGATAATCCAAAGCGCCAAGTTTCTTTCCAAGTCCGGCTTCGCCCCAAACGGTATAGCCCAGCGTAAGGCAATGAATGGCGGGAAATTTGACGCTGAAGGACCACACTGCTTCATCCAGCCATGCATTGGCAAAGGTGTAGTCGCACTGGCTTCGCATACCGGTGTGTCCCAGCACCGAAGAGATCACATGAAGCATTTTCAGTTTTTCGGGTTTGCAGGCTTTGATCAGGTTAAACAAACCGAAGGCTTTAACACGGAAACATTCAAAAAACTCTTCAAATGATTTTTCTCTGAACAAATTGAATTTGCTGATGCCTGCGCCGTGAAAAATTCCGGTGATGTGACCTAATTTACTTTCGGCTTTCCTGAAAGCTTGTTGCACCGAATCAGGATCAGTAACGTCGCATTGCAGATAGAGATATGTGATGTTTTCTTTTTCAAGCCGTTTCAGGTTTAATGATAACTCACTGCTGTTATCATTATCTAAGGGTTGAGGCGATGTTCCAAGTAAGGCTAATTTAACACCGTACTCTCTGCCCAAAGCAAGCGCATGTTCGAAAGTGATCCCTTTGGCGCCACCCGAAACTATTACAACATCTTCAGCATCCAGCTTCAGAATTTCTTTGCCTTCTTCAGTAATCGGGGCAGCAACCCAGGTGAACCTTTTTCCGGCAGTGTATTCAATCCTTATTCTCTCACTGAAATGCTCAAGTTCGGTCAAAATTATGCTGTCTGTATCATCAGCGCCTTCGGGTATCGAGAGCATTTTAAAACGGACTTCCTTGTGCTCAAGTTTCAATGATTTGAGGAATGCATGGAAAGCCGTTGATTCATTGGAATCAAATTTATCATTTGAATAAAAATCAACAATCAGACAACAGAATCCATCCGGAAAGGAACCTGATTTATCAAGCCGATTCCTTACGACAGTGAAAACATTCTTTAATAATGCTTGTGACCGGTTATAGAAATCATCCTCCGATTGGTTATAGAAGGGTTGCTCAGATTTAGGCAATATCATAAGCAATGAACCAGCGCCTGCTGATTTATTTTCGCAATTCTCCCATGAAATGGTTTCTACGATTACCCCTTTTTCTCGCATCGAAGCAATCATTCCGACGCGCGGAAAATCTGTTTCATTGCAGATGATTGTCAGGGTTTCATTCTTTTGAAGGGAGAAATCAGTTTCATTTGCTATCGGGTATTCCAATCGCTCCATCAGGAAAGAGTTTACCCAGGGAATAGTTACAATGGTTTCCTCAGCTAAATTAATTTGTTCTTTTACGAGTGATGAATGTTCCGTTACTCTTTTGGCATTAATTTGAATATGTTCAATAATATCAATAATGCTGGAATTTG
>JBAXRP010000419.1:0-2814 GCA_037131145.1 Bacteroidota bacterium | reverse complement strand
AGCGAAGCCACAATAAAACCGAGAACACCTATCAGCTGAACGGAAACCTGTTTGAATTCATGAGCCTGGACCAGCCGCAAAAGAAACGAGGCGCCAAACGGGCCTACCTGTTCATCAACGAAGCCAATGAACTCAGCCTGGAAGACTGGGTCCAGCTCTCGCTCAGGACCGAAAAACAAATCTTCCTGGACTTCAACCCCTCCATGGACGAACACTGGATCTATGACATCGTCATCCCCCGGAAAGACTGCACCTTCATCCATTCAACCTATCTGGACAACATCCAGTTTTTACCTCCGGAGCAGGTGAAGGAAATAGAGAACCTGAAACAAGTTGATGAAAATTACTGGAGGATCTATGGCTTAGGCGAGATCGGACAGATCACCGGCCTGATCTTTACCAACTGGCGGACCATTGATGCCTGGCCGGAATCATGCAAGTGGATCACCTATGGCATGGATTTTGGATTTTCCAATGATCCGACCAGCCTGGTAAAGGTAGGATTAAGCGGAGGTGAGCTGTTTATAGACGAGCTGATTTACTCCCGGGGCCTTACCAATACTGATATCTGCAAATGGATGAATCAGATTGGCATTACCAAAGCCGATGAGATCATTGCCGATAACCAGCCGAAATGCATTTATGAGATCCGGCAGGAGGGATATAATATCAAACCGACGTTCAAAGGTCCGGATTCCATCCTTGCCGGGATCGACATCCTGAAACGTTATCCCCTGCGAATCACCAAACGATCGGTCAACCTGATTCGTGAGCTGAAAAACTACAAATGGAAGGAAGATGTATCCGGCAAACCTTTGAATGTTCCGGTGGACCGGTTCAATCATGCCATTGATGGCATCCGGTATGCCTGTATGGGCAGGCTGTTCATGGGAAACCGGCTGATCAAGACGGCGAGGCATCTGAGGTGATGCGGACTTACGCCAGGTTTTCTTTACGTCAAGCGAGTTTTACTGTTTGATTGAGCAATTCAACATTAAAGTTAACCTTCGCGTTCAATGCTTTAAACACTTTCATAATTGTTTCAAATCGAGCATCGGTCAGGCTATTTTCCAACTTAGAGATTTGAGCTTTCTTAACACCAACCAACTGCCCCAGTTCCTCTTGAGTGAGATGGCGTTCCTTTCGGGCTTGTTTGATGGCTTCACCAAGCAAGTCAATACGTAATTCGCTTTCAAATGCCTCACGTTTTGGTGTTCCCAGTTTACCGATATGCTTGTCGACCATTTCATCTAAACTGTATGTTTTCATTGCTTCCTTTTTCATAACAATTAGCTTTTTTGTTCAAAATACAACCTTCTCAATCTCTCAGCTTTTTCCAAGTCGGCGACGGGAGTTTTGTCTGTTTTCTTAATTATTCCATGTGTCGAAATTACGACTGTTTCGGTTTTTCCGGTCTTATCCCAAAAAGCAAAAAGCCGATAATGAGTCTTATTGTACAAAGTTCTAAACTCCCAAATTTCATTATTCAACTTTTTGAATAGCTCTTTATCATTGGTCACCTGAGCTTTTTTAATGTTATAGTAAATCTTGTATCTCACCTTTTCTTCAAGGCTGTCTAAAAATTGAGCTGCTTCTTCTAAAAACTGAACTTGAAATTTTACAACCATATTGTAAAAGTTTACGCAAAGATAATAGTTTCTTTATTGGGAAACAAGTAATATTTTAGTAGTCCTTTAAATATAGCGGTAACGGGATACATTGGAGGGGACAGCCGGGTCGCCAGACCAGGAACACTTACCGGCTGCAGGTCATTTTTTTACTCAAAAAAATGATCCTGATAAAAAAATGACAGCCCCCAATGAGCACTGGCCTTGTGGTTAAAAATTCAGGAGGTAATTTTGAGTAGGATTTGTAATTGATTCTGCGACTGACAAAAAACATTTAAAATCACATAGGTATGTATCAAGAGACATTATCAACCAGACGCATTTTAAGTAACATTACTTGTATGAGAACATCCTTAAAATCCCTTTTGAATAAAGGGAAGGGATATGATGGTGTTATTAATTATATAATTGACAATGAATTAGAATATAAGCGTTATATGCCTCCACCTCTTAAAAAACTGGCAAAAGAGATAGGGATAACATCTGAGGTGTTGCGACAACAGATCCATCAGATATATAGAGATGTACTTGATGAGGATACCGAGTTTTATATTGAAATTACGGAAGTTCAATATCGAATCACCTTAAGCGGGTATAAGAACACAGCATATTTTACTGTTAAATCGTTACCCGTTAAACCCCAAATAGGTGAAACCATGTTCATTCCATATTTTTCAGAGTATGTTGGCAGTGAATATTTTAAAGTGAAAGCCATTGACCATAATTTTTATAATAATCAGCAGACCATCGACATTGATATGGAGAAGGTATTTTAAACTGTAAAAAACCAGCTGCCACGTTATGAAGCCCGAGGGACGAGGGCGAATAAGGTGGCAAGGCCGGCTTGCGGACCGAGGAAAGCATGCTTACCAAGCGGCGTTTTTCACGCGGCTTGGTTGTGAAGTTTGCTGTAGTACTTGTTCAAATGAAGCTGAAGAGGCAATGCATTCACCGATGCCGTTACTCGTGGTACTGATAACCGAGTTTTCGGATGATGCTGGGCCAGGATTCCGGACCATGATGGGCCAATTATTCCGGTTCATGTTGGGCCAGGCATTTCGGACCATGCTGGGCCAATGGGAGGCGCACTATTGGCATTGCGAAGGATGAGCATATGCCAAGGGTGCGCGGGTAATTTTGCGAACAGAGAAAAGTAAATAAACCAACCGGCGTTATTTTCAACACT
>JBAXRP010000418.1:0-2842 GCA_037131145.1 Bacteroidota bacterium | reverse complement strand
AATAATAGGCCAGATGGTGAGCAGGTATTTTAATAAGTTTCGACAGGTAAGCAAGGTTGCATTCGGGTTGAAGATAGGGTTGAAGTTCTTTCATGCAGGCATCTGCTTTCTGCCCGATGGTATAAAGGTAATCAGGCTCAAGATTCAACATGTTCTTTTTTGTATCTCCAGGCAGCGGATCCGATGCTGTTCCAACAGGCTTCCAGGATACAATTGTTGCAGGAAACCGTGGCAATCCGTATAAAATGCCGGGAAAAAAGAACGGTAAGGTAAGCAAACCTGAAAGTCCTAATCCCGATAGCACCTGCAAAAGATTAAAAGTGAAAAAATATTTTAGATCATTATTTGAAATGGATTCCAACGAGACCATCATATAACTGACAATCAGCACAAATAAAAAACCCAGCAGGTAAGACAGCCATTGGGTCATATAATGTTGTTGAGAAAGAACCTGCGATTTTCCCTTTTGTTTAATATACTTGAGAAATATTCCGGCTGCCCAACCTGTATAAGCCAGGATCAAAACCGGGCGGCTGAGAAAAATCACCTCATTTGGGAAAAATTGCTGCAAAAATGTAGCTTTATATTCTACTATGTTACCTGGGTTTTCAACCAGCTTTATTGCAATGAGGACCTTGTGCGACCAGGGGCTGAAAATATGAGGGAAAGCTGCGATAAGGAATATCAGCGCAGGCAGCAAGTGAAATGCGTCTCTCGGTTTCAGGCGTGACTGGTCTGTTAAAATGCTGCGCACATAGAGGTACAGCGCAGGCCCTGTGAGATATGTAAGAAAAGCGATATTGACAAAAACGATGCTGACAAGACCGACCGATTTTGAATAGAATAAGGAATACTGTATGAAGCCATAAAGACTTATCAGTAAAAAAAAAGCACCCAGGTAAATGGAAGATGGATATTTCCTTGCATTGAAATACAACAAGATTACCGAGAGAAAAATACCCAGAAGTGACAGGAATAAAAGCATCGGTGCAGATTTCAGGGCAAAACTACACATTTATCCGTTTTGCCCCCAATCACGCGAAAAAATTGGAATACAATTAATGAGATCCTTTATTGACAAGGGATTTAACAATGCATAATCGTATCCGCCCCACCAACCCCATCTTTGCCACTAGCCCTACCCAGTTTACCTTTGCACTAAAAATATTGGTGACATGAAAACGCCGAAATCAGCGGCAATGGTTGTCAAAGTAGATGAGTTGAAGAATAGAGCGCTTATTTATGAAGGAGTTCGCCGTAACAATATTTCTTTTAAGAAGCGCAGTAGGGTGTGCATTTGGTTCGCAAGAAGCGCGAATCCATGGGCAATTAACTTCATTTTAACCGTTCTCATTTATAATTGGCAATGATTTTTCGAGCCTTAGCGCGTATCGCTGCTCAAAAGTCATATCAGTCTCACGGGCAAGGGCCTCTATGGCATACAACAACTGGATAAGTTTTAACACTTTCGATGCCCGCTGCTGGTCGTTTGGAAGCGCTTTGTCGAAGTAGCGGCGTGCATGGACCCAACACGAGAGGCGAACTCCCGTATCGTTTGCCCACTTTGTTTCCATTCATCTACTTTAACAAACATTGCCGCTGACTTTGGTGTTTTCATTTTACCCTGATTTTTAGCGCGAAGGTAAATCGGGTAGGGTTATTGGCAAAGATGGGGTTGGTAGGGCGGATACGGCTGATCACGGATGCAACAGTATGTCCGCAGGACATTGCTTATCCCACTGACCTGAACCTTTTGAATGATGCCCGAGAGAAATCGGAAGAGTTCATCGATAAATTGTTTGACTCGAAACGTCATGGCGTCAAACGGAAGAAGTTTTAGTAGATAAGATATATTGCAACCGCTACAACAGAGCGGAGTTGCTGCAATAATTAGCAGACCCTACTTGGTTGATACGCGAACTCATTTTTTCTTGAACATAGATAAAAAATGTGTTTTAATAACGCCTATAAACTCCTGGGTAATGAGCGCCATCATTGAAAAAATGGAGCTTACCAGTTCGGAAACTTTATTTCCTTCCCAAACCGTTTCATCAATTCAGGAAAAACCGTAGAAACCTGAGTATAGAAATATGAGCCTTTCTTGTGATCGGCAGTGAGCCATTTTCCTTTGTGATCAATGGCAACAACGATAAAAAAGAGAACGCTTGCCAAAATCACTCCTTTTAAAATCCCGAAGAGCGCTCCAAAAAGGCGGTTCACAAAACCGAGTCCGGTTATATCCACCAGCTTTTCTACGAGTTTTCCCGTCAGCAATACGACAACAAGGACAAGCAGAAAAGTTATCGAAAACGACAGGAATGGAAGCCATTTGCGGGATGGTTTAAGGTTTTCCATAAGTGTAGCGTCAATGTAATTCGAAAAGTGAACTGCCGCGTATATGCCAAGAATTAGAGCTGCCACTGTTACGAGACTCACGATGATTCCCTTGCGGAATCCAAGAATGGCGAATAACGCCACGATAATAATGAGGATATAGTCGAGAAAGTTCATAAGCCGGTTAACGCTTCAGTCTGGAGGTGAGTTCGGTGCCGAAAACAAAGTCGTTTAGTTCAGGATTCACTGTATGCAGGATGGTTTCCTTATCGCCGCGCCACCACAGATTTCCCTTGTAAATGAATGCCACGGTATCCCCAATGCTTAACACTGAGTTCATGTCGTGAGTATTTACAATGGTAGTAATTTCGTATTCAGTTGTGATTTCCTGAATCAAATGGTCAATCACGCCCGAAGTATGAGGATCGAGTCCCGAGTTGGGTTCATCACAAAAGAGGTACTGAGGTTTCATGGAGATAGCTCTTGCAATAGCAACACGTTTTCTCAT
>JBAXRP010000417.1:0-2843 GCA_037131145.1 Bacteroidota bacterium | reverse complement strand
CAATTCTCATAGGGATTTTCTGCTTAGTCAAAGTTATAGCAGTACGGAATCGGATTTATATTCGAAAACCAAACTGTTGATTTTATCCGGTTTATTCATCCGAGTAAGATTCATGATTATTACCCAGATTAGAGTCGCAGCAGCCGCTTAGAATTGAGATTACTGAAATGTTAGCGTTCATTGTAATCCGAAACAACAAACAAATGAGTTATTCCATTTAAAACTATTCTATCAATGAATAAAAATCGTAACAGAAGAGCATTTCATTTATTATTCTGTTGTCCTCTATTTGTGTGGTATTAACAACAAAAGCCCAAATACTACAGGGCTACAATCCAATGTTCTACAACACGGTAATTTCATCTGATGAAGGAGTCGGAAAACCGTTTTTCCTGATGCAGGGAGTGACAACCATGCCGGGGGTTACTGTCTTTCATGATTCGCTGTTGACCTTTGAATGTTCGCCTCACCTGGTTGGGTGTCCTCAGCGTACGAATTCGGAGCCGCATTTGCAACCCTTCCTAATGTTAATGCTACAGGCTGGGGTTATATTGCCGGAAGTGTCCTTGCCGACTCGATCAATGCAAACAACCATCGTTTAGATCCTACGCTAAACACATACAACGGGATCAATAAAGCAGGATTTAACAATGTCGCTCCTGGCGATATCCTGTCCTTTTCCTACAAACCGGGGGTTGCATCCAACGGTCATTTCATGGTGATCGCCAACAATCCGTACCTCATAGGTTATGATACTGTCCACAAATACTACCCGAATGTTTCTGCAGCTTCAATCAACATTTTCCTGAGCTCCTATCATGTTTATGCAACGCCGGTGTATGATTGCAGGGGAAAGAAAGCTCATTTCAACGATTCAAGGAAATTCATGAGCGGTATCGGTCACGGCGTCTTGTGGATCATGGCAGACCCGTCCAACGAAATACCGATGGGGTATATTTTCGAGCCACCTGTTCCAACGGTTACTTCCATCAGTCCGTTCATTCTTGGACCAACACACCTCTGGGCGATTACGGTAGGAAGGTATAAGGAAGGGAGCGTCGGGGTTCCGGATCAGGGAACCCTTCTCAAGGATATACCTTTTCTTAAGCAGAATTTTCCAAATCCTGTAAAAGCCAATACATCAATTACTTACTTCACACCAGCGCCAGGAAAAACAATGCTGAACGTTTATGACTTAAAAGGGTATATGGTTGAAAAGCTGGTTGACGAGATTCAGCCATCTGGCTCTCACACGTGCACGTTTGAACCCTCTGATTTACCTAATGGCATTTATACTTATGTCCTCAGATGGAAAGGTGTGATTTTATCAGGCAAGATGCTTGTGGTAAAATAACTTGATGTGAAAAAACTCAATTGTTGCGATGCCTGTATAGCTGGTGGCTTAGAATTAATGAAATAATTAAAAACCAACAGGAAGCAAATAAATTACTTTCGGAAATACTGAATAAATTGCCGGAAAAGAAAGGATAGCGTAAACACACTATTGTCTTAGCGGCCGCTTAGAACCGAGGTTGCTGAACCCGTAGCTGCCAGCGAATGAAGCAACAACATGTTTCCAAATATAGAACCATTTATTATCTTTGCTTAGCGAACAAATACTTGTGGAAAAACCAATTGAAATAGTTTTACTTAGGCAAGCTGAAAATTTTATGGATGATGTTTAAGAGTCTGTGAGAAAGAAATATTCTATTCTATGCGAAAAACAAAATCCAGGATTTTTGGTGAATGGTTTTCAAAAATGCCAGGAACAAATGATCTTTATGAGTTCAAGGTGGACAATAATGGTAAATTTTATAGACTTTTTTCTTTTTAGGATTCACGAGACGGAAAGCAGACACTTATTGTTTGCACCCATGGGTTATTAAAAAAGACGAATAAAACTCCTAAGCCTGAAATCCAAAAAGCAGAAGATATTAAGGTTAGGTACTTCAAAGGATTAATTTAAGGAGGTAACAATGGAGTCAGCTATGAATTATAAAACTTTAGGAGAGCTAGAAGATAAATATTTTGGGAACCCTGGTACTCCTGAAAGAGAGCAATACGAATTTGAGCTTTCAATGGATATTTTGGGAGAAAAATTAAAACAAATCCGAAAAGAACAAAAATTGACGCAGGAGCAGTTAGGCAAAATGATTGGAGTAGAAAAGGCTCAAATCTCAAAACTTGAAAGTGGAAATAACAGCGCAACAATATCTTCAGTCCTCAAAGTATTTCATGCAATGAGAGCCAGAGTAAAATTCAAAATAGAAATTGAGGAACCAATTGGGTTTTTACCACAATAGTATCGCCAGCAGCAAACGAACTTGCACCAGCAACAATTAAACTTTTGTACCGCTGAGATAGCAACCCCTTTGCTACGGTTGCTGGAAATAGACGAGCGTCTCAGTTCTTTACACAGCGGACAGCGAATCCATAACCCCTGCGTTTTCCATCAATAACAGCGATTGGGTTCTCGTTGAACATTCCGCAGTTAAAGCCGCTGTAATCATCGGAGGGAGTAGATGTCCAGAAGAGACCCATGGTTCCCATCATTTCGAACTTTCCGCTGTAAACCCGCAAGCCGCCAGGAAGTGCAGTAAAACCTGACTGGTTAGTTGCGTCGGCATTTGGAGTAAACCAATGCGCGGTTCCTGCCTCCTTGAGCTTGCCACCGGCAAGGGTATCGCCCCCCAGGTAAGCGACCAAAGTCTGCCAGTCGGTTTGGGTTGCAACGTGCCACCCTTCAGGAGCCAACCCACGGCTATCGCTGGCTGCAAACCAGTTGTACAAAAATCCGTAAGTATTTCCGGTATTTACATCGTTGTTGTAGTTGCACAACGCGC
>JBAXRP010000416.1:0-2879 GCA_037131145.1 Bacteroidota bacterium | reverse complement strand
AGGTTCAATAGGTAGCGAACTGGTGCGGCAAATAGCGCGCTTTCCTGTTAAACGGATTGTTATGATTGACCAGGCCGAAAGCCCGCTTTACCTTCTGGAACTGGAATGTCTCGAAAATTTTCACAACACGACATTTGAATTTATACTTGCCAATGTATGCAACCGCAACCGCATGGAAGATATCTTCGGCCAATTCAAACCTGATATTCTGTTTCATGCTGCGGCCTACAAACATGTTCCTGTAATGGAAGAAAACCCAGGCGAAGCAGTAGAAAACAACGTTATGGGAACAAAAATCCTTGCCGATCTCGCTGTTAAGTGGAATGTTAGTAAGTTTATAATGGTTTCAACAGATAAAGCCGTTAATCCTACTAACGTGATGGGAGCTACAAAACGCATTGCCGAGATGTATGTGCAATCCCTGAATGCCGGAGGCAAAACCAGATTTATCACAACTCGGTTTGGCAATGTTCTGGGATCAAACGGATCAGTTATACCACTCTTCAGCCGTCAGATAGAAAATGGCGGGCCCGTAACCATTACCCATCCGGAAGTTACACGCTACTTTATGACAATCCCAGAAGCATGTCGCCTGGTACTCGAAGCCGTCACAATGGGCAAGGGTGGCGAAATATTCATTTTCGATATGGGTAAATCCGTTAAAATTGTTGATCTCGCTCAAAAGATGATAAAACTCTCCGGACAACAACTAGGAAGGGATATACAAATAAGTTATACTGGCATGCGTCCTGGCGAAAAACTTTATGAGGAACTCCTTAACGACAAGGAAAACACCATTCCGACATATCATCCTTTAATCACCATTGCTCGTGTAAGCAATGAGGATCCTGCTTTTGTATGCAACGCAATTGATCAACTAACAAGCCTAAGTGCCGGCGACGAATTTGAGCTCGTGAAAAAAATGAAAGTAATCATCCCTGAGTTTAAGAGCCAGAATTCTCGTTTCGAACAACTGGACGCATAAGTAAACACGCTGTATTCCTGATGAAACCAGCAAAAAACACCATTATATGGGATTGGAATGGCACCCTTCTCGACGATGTCGGAATTTGCCTGCAATCCATCAATAGCATGCTGAAAGAGCGAAAGATAGACGAACTGTCCCGCCACAAATACAAGCGTGTTTTCACATTCCCGGTGATCGACTATTACCGCAAAGTTGGTTTTGACTTTAACCAGGAGAACTGGGAAAAGGTAGCTATGGAATTTATGGATCGTTATTTTGCAAAACTTCCATGTTGTCCACTGTTTAAGGATGCTGAAGAGACACTCAGTTATTTCAGCAATCAAGGATACCGGCAGGTAATTCTTTCAGCAATGGAACACAACGCTCTCACTACTTCTGTTAATGCTAGAGGAATCGGAAAATATTTCGACAAGATTGTTGGAATAGATAATCACTATGCTGCAGGAAAATCGGGTAATGGGCATACGCTTATTAACGAACACAGCATGAGCGCGTCCAAAACCTGGTTCATTGGCGACACATTACACGATGCTGACATTGCCAGGGAACTTGGCTGCCAATGCCTGCTCATCGCCAACGGCCATCAGAGCGGGCAAAGGTTGGTGAAGGCCGGTGTTCCGGTACTTCAAAGCCTTACAGAACTGAAATTATATTTCAAAATCTAATAAGGGTTATGAAAAAACCATTTCATTGCGTCAATAAAATCACAGGAGCACTTGCAGTTTTTGTCCTGTTAATGACAGCAGCATGCGAAAACAAGCAAAACCAACAAAATCAGGTTAAGGAACTTAAAGCGACTGATAGCCTATTTTCGAAAATGTCTATTGAGAAGGGAATGAAAAATGCCTTCCTCACTTACCTTGATTCAAGCGCTGTACTTTTACGTTCCAACCATATGCCTTTTGAAGGCATTGCCTCTGTGAAAAGATATTTTGACGGGTTTAGTGACACGTCATTTATACTCAGCTGGAAGCCGCTCAAAGCAAAGATTTCGCCCGAAGGAGCCTTGGGATATACTTACGGTATTTACGAAATAAACGATAAGGCCAGTGGTAAAAGCAACGGAAAAGGAACCTATATCACTATCTGGCAAAAGGACAACAACTGCAGATGGAAGGCAGTATTCGATACCGGCATCGATGGAACAGGAGAGTCTATCCCGAACCCATAATAAGAAACAAATTCCTTGCTCCTTTCTTTTTACTTTCTACTTTCTACTCATTTACCGGCAATAATCAATTTCAAAGTTTGTGCTGTTTCCACCTGATTAGTAATAAACTGGCAGAAATATATTCCATCTGGAAGGCTTTGCGTGTCCAGCGAATACACATTATTTTCATTTGAAAAATGTACCGGCATATTTCGCCCGGTTAAATCGGTTATCCTTATTTGAAGCGTTTTATTTCCAAAAGGAAGTTCCAGGTAAGCTATATCACGCGCTGGATTTGGGAAAATGAAAGCTGTATTTGCCGATTCATTAAAATTGCTAATAAATGTATGGGTACATATTCCGGGCATATTGTCATCCAGCCAGATGAGCCGTTGTGTTATCCAGTATTTAAAACCATCAATCTCTCCCTGGAAAGTGGTTGGTATCTCCCCTACCACAGGTGTACCAACGTTTAGCCCGAGTATTGGCCAGCGCACATAATGGCGTGACTGAGCTTCCCACAGGTACTGTACATTCGCATCAACCCAGTTAAGAATTGTATCTGTGTTCAATATTGTTGCCCGGAATAGTTCGTACCGGCATTTTAACTGATTCCTGAATTCCGGATCCTGTAGCAGCCGGATATGCCAACCAGGGGAATTCACATCGGGGTAACAATCATTCACCATATATGCCCATCCACTACCATCTGTATTGCTGAATATAGAACACTCATCAATA
>JBAXRP010000415.1:0-2880 GCA_037131145.1 Bacteroidota bacterium | reverse complement strand
ATCGCATGGGATGAATTTGTATAACTTTTCGGTATCGTTGTATCCGGCGAGCAGGGGGAATGCTTTTGCGGCGAGGTGTTTGCAAAATGATACTTAGAAACTTACATACCGTTTTACAGACTGCCTCTTTGAAAAGCCCGGTCATCTCTGTCACCGGCCCGCGGCAATCGGGAAAAACCACTTTAGTAAAGGCAGTTTTTGGGGATTGTGCCTATCTCAATTTTAAAGATTTAAGTCTGAGGACATTTGCTACGGATGACCCGACCTCTTTTCTGAAAACTTATGGCAAGAAACTTATTCTTGATGAGGCTCAGCATGTTCCAACACTGTTTCCCTATCTTCAACTTGCCGTTGATGAGGATAAGGAGACCAGGATTGTGTTGACAGGGTCGCAAAACCTCCTGCTGCACCACAAGATTTATCAAAGCCTCTCGGGCAGGGTAGCTCTTTTCACCCTGCTGCCATTTTCCATTGAAGAGTTACAACAAGCATCCCTGGTTAAAGAAGATTATGAAGATTATTTTGTGTCTGGTTTTTATCCCCGGATTTATGATGAAGGTCTGGATCCTGCGAAATGGCTGAACGATTACATCCAAACCTACCTCGAACGCGATGTAAGGCAGATATCGAACATTATTGATCTTCACAGGTTTCAGCAGTTTTTAAAACTTTGCGCCGGACATATCGGTCAGATGATCAATTGTTCTTCCTTTGGGAACGAGCTCGGAATCTCCTATCACACGGTACAGAACTGGCTGTCGGTGTTAGAAGCCAGTTATGTTGTTTTCCGGTTATACCCTTATCACCGGAATTTCAATAAACGCCTTGTTAAAACCCCTAAACTCTACTTTTACGATACCGGGCTGGCTTCCGTGTTACTGGGATTGAAATCTAAAGATCAGGCGCAACTCCATTTTGCCAAAGGAGCATTATTTGAAAATCTTGTGATTGCGGAGTTAATGAAAAACAGGTACAACACGGGAAACCGCCCCGATTTTTATTTCTGGAGGGACAATACAGGGAATGAAGTTGACTTGATCATTGATGAAGGCACGCATCAAAAAGCGGTTGAAATCAAATCAAGCCGGGTGATCAACACCGATTTTTTTAAGGGGTTAGTCAATTGGGGCAAGATTTCCGGAGCTACGCCTGACGATCTGTTTCTGATTTACGGCGGAGAAGAAAACCAAACAAGAGCCAATGGAAATGTAACAGGATGGAAAACAGCATCAAAAATTCTTTTTCCATGAAACTGGTCACGATAACCGTTTTAATATGCTTTTTGGCTTTTTCTACAGTCGCTCAATCCACTTTTCGGAAAGGGTTTACCGGGATAGGATTCATCGAAAACAAAGGCCAGATCATCGACCAGGACAACAAACCCAACCCGTCGGTTCTTTATCTGCTGAATACGCCGGGGATGAACGTACAGTTGAGTGGCGGCGTTTTCTACTCGGGCGCAAGCTGGAACTTCATGGATTTCACCACGATCTTCTGGGCATCCACGCCATCAGGCCAGGATAAAGCCATATCCCACGGGATTAATGCAGAGAATTACTCCGTGTCGTTGTATCCGCCGGCAAGGGGAATGCGTTTGCGGCGAGGTGTTTGAAGGATTAGGCAACCTTGACGCCCAAGGTCAGAATCTCATGTGTGAGCGGATGATGGTGATTAAATTCATTTTTATTGAAAGTGTGAGGTTCAATGAGATAACCAAAATCTCTTCCAAGTTTTAAAAGTTCAGTTTGCAACTCAAATCGATCCTTTGGGTTTGAAATTACCAAAGCCAGGTCAATATCGCTGTTCTCATGAAAATTACCCTTTGCAAAAGATCCAAACAAATATGCTTCCTCCACTTTAATGCCTGTAGATTTTAACAATTGTAGGTATTTTCCTATAATTTCAAATGCTCCTTCTTTATCCATTGTCTGTATGTCTTAATCTGCCCTATCCAATGTTGAGTATAATCCACTGTGCATTTTTTGTGGAATTCAAGTTTAAAATCTTCATAACGGGCGGCAATATTGAATTCGGTAACTTCACCGAAAAAATTTTCATTTTCTTTATCCAGTTCAATACCTACCCTACTTGCAAGCCTCAAAAGGTTATGAATCATTGGCGGATGCTCATTATGTAACTTAATATAACAGGCTTTCAATAATTTTTCAATGACCAAATGACCGACAAATAGAGCCCAGTTATTATGTTTTGCCTTATAAAGACTGACCATCGCTTCAAAATCCATATCCGAACTTTGAATCCAAAACGTTATCAGTTCCTGTTGCTCCATATAAAACTAATGATAGAACAAAGTTACAAATAATTGTTAATGATGAATTTGTTAATCGCTTACATTGAAATGGAGTTGTTGATTGATTTTCTTTACTTTTACAGTTGTGTTTCCAAATAGTTCAATGAATCATCTACCCACGAATAAAGTTTTTCGTACCCTCCCGCCTCCCACACACTTGCTGCACATTCTGTTACTGCTTCTTGCTTGTTCCACTTTCGCAAAGGAAAACACACGCAAAGGTTTTTCACAACACACAACCGGCTTCATCGAAAACAAAGGCCAGATCATCGACCAGAACAACAAGTCCAACCCTTCAGTTCTTTATTTGTTGAATACGCCGGGGATGAACGTGCAGTTGAGGCGGGGCGGGTTTAGTTATGATCTTTATGAGTCACGGGTCACAAGTCACACGTCACGGGTTACGGGTCACGGGTCACGGGTCACGTATAGCGATTCATCCGGTTTCAATTTCCACCGCATCGACATCGACCTGCACAATGCGAATCCCAATCCCGTTATTGTTACATCTGCACCATCAGCCGATTATTTGAATTATTATACCACCGGAACACCTTCCGAAGGCGTGA
>JBAXRP010000414.1:0-2882 GCA_037131145.1 Bacteroidota bacterium | reverse complement strand
TTGGTGATCCATGCGCGGGCAAACGCCGTCGTAGAGACGAGTTTCAAACCCGTCTACGATGAGACGGGTTTTAAACCCGTCTCTACCGCCCCGTCCATACGTTTCACATTAAACCCCAACCCGTTATCCGAATTGGCGGATGGCGATGGAAATGTTATTGGCAATGCGAAACTGGTGATTGCTGATGCAGGGTTTAAGGTTCAGGGTTCAAGGTTTGAGGGGGAAGCCGGTGTGGTGCTTTATCCGAACCCGGCGAAGGATGTGTTGAATGTGGAATTTGTGATCGGAAATGACATTGGCAACACCGTGGTGGGGACATGCCATGGCATGTCCCTACAGATGTTCACCATGCAGGGCATTTTGGTTTCAACCCGAGATTTTTCTGAAATTAAACCGGGGCTGAACAAAACCACCATGGATTTGCGGGATTTGCCGAATGGGACGTATATGCTGAAGGTGACCATCGGGGATAACACTGAAGTAACGAAGGTGGTTGTGAACAGGTAGCTTATATTAATTTTGAACATGGAAGGCCTTCCGGTATTGGCAATATCCGGAGGGCTTTTTTTCTCAGATGACAATTTATATGTTATATATTTGTCATTGCTTTATGAAAATTTCCTGCAATGTCTGAACGTGCTGATGTTTTTTTCCAGGTATGCCTGCTGATCGGAATTTCCTTGATTTTCACATCCTGCAATCTTTCAAACAAGAACCATCTCGATGAATATGCAGGGATAGCTGCCTACCGGTCACTTTATCAAAAGGCCCGTCTCGCCCTCAGCGCCAATTCCGACAGTTGCCTCATTTATGCCGATTCCTCCCTGAAAATCGGGAACACCTTCGATTTTGGCGACTCTTCCCTGATCAGTTATTATCGGTTACGCGCTGGTTTTTTTTCTGTCCGAAACCAGTTGGATTCCGCCGGGTCGAACTGGAACAGGGTAATTGCATTGGGTGAAAAATCAAACGACTCACTTTTGCTTGCCGAATCCTGCCTTAAACTGGGCGAAGTATATTTATTGAAGGAGAACCTCGAACTTGCAGAAAAACACCTTGCAAGGGCGCTTACAATTTTCCGCTGCCTCGGTAAGGCCTATGGAATAGCCATAACCAATGTCAGGCTGGGCAGGATTTTTACCAATAAAGGGGATATTGAACGGTCGCAGCGAATCATGATGGAGGCATGTCGCATTCTTGACAGTTTACAACTGCCCATATTTGCCAGTGATGCCTATCTTACCATTGGAAATAATTTTGCCACCATCGGAAGTCAGAATGATGCAATTATCTACTCTTTAAAAGCATATAAATTAGCCATTATCGCAAAACATTGGGAGGGAGCTGTCAATGCATTGACCAATATCGGCGTCAGTTACCGCAATGTAAATGTTGACAGTTCTATTTTCTATTATCAAAAAGCCCTGCAGGTGGCAAAAGAGACCGGGTTTCACGGGGCAGACATGATCATCAGGTACAACCTGGCTACTGTTTATATGGTGAAAAATGACATGTACGATAACTATAAGGGCACAAATGACTTGTACAACCCAATGCCCCTGTACGATAGCATTCTGATGGAAAGCCAGGCGCGGAACTTTCCTGATGGCATGATCAGGGCATACAGTGGCAAGTCGGTAGTGGCGGAATTGTCCGGAAATATACGGTTGGCGAAAAATTATCTTAAAAAAGCGATTGTCATTGCCGATTCAATCGGTGATAAAACCATTGAACTTGCCTTATTGAAAGAACTTGCCAGGATTCACCGGGAGCAGGGTGAACTTGCAGCCTACGATACGCTTTCCGTTCACATCACTCATTTAAACGACTCCATTTTAAACACGGAAAAGCAGATTGCCATCCACACCATGGAGCAAAAATACCAAAACCAAAAGATAGAACTTGAAAAGACCAATCTGGAGGATAAGCTGGAATATGAAAAAGAAAGCGCACGTTACCGGCTGGTCATCATCCTGGTCATGATCATTCTCCTGGTGGGGGTTAGTTTGGTTACTGTTTTTATTTACAGACTTTTAAGACAACGAAGCAAAGCTTATGATGCATTGATTGAACGGCACGAAGAAGCCAAGCTTAAACCCCTGTTTGTATCTGCCGGACCAGAAATCATGGCCTTGCCGGAAATCAATACGGATTCTTCGACCGTTAATTACAAAAAGGTCGTACAACAACTGCAACTCTTTTTTGAAAAGGAAAAACCATTTCTTAATCTGGCCCTTAAAGCTGAAGATTTGGCAGAACCTTTAAATATTCCCTCTAAAACCATCAATATTGCACTGAAGATATCAGGTGACACTAATTTCAAAACATTTGTCAATAAATACCGGGTTGATGAAATGATCCGGATGTTTGATGACCCTGAATATTCGCAGATCAAAACGGAAATCATTGCAGAAAAGGCCGGTTTTGGTTCGAGGCAAAGTTTCTATACCGCCTTCGAAGAGGTCACCGGGGTAAAACCCGGCTATTACCGTCGCTACCTTAAAGAGCGCAACGATAAAGTGGCGCAGGATTAGGCCGAATCCATTTGTCTAATTTTTTCAGATTAACTTACTCATTTACTGATTTGTATATTTATTTTCCATTACCTGGAAAATAACATTAGACAAATCTCCCGCCCTGTAATTTAATTTTACTTCATTTTAATTGTTGCTTTGCCGGCAAATTGCGAACATCATGACAGGCACTACTAAAATTAACCTAAAGGGTATGAGAAAAAAGTACATTACAGCAACAAAACTCCAAAAGCCTGCTTCCGGTTTTTGGGTATTTGCATTTTTAGTTGCCATTTTCTTACAGGCAACCACATCTGGCTTTGCGGCAACCGATTGGTGGGTGTCAGGGTTGAACGTGACCATGAACTC
>JBAXRP010000413.1:0-2888 GCA_037131145.1 Bacteroidota bacterium | reverse complement strand
GGATTTCCAATATCAATATAATGAAAAAGACCTTTTAACTGGCGCCACAGTTTATCAGGTTCCAAGTCAAAGGCATTCCTGGTAATATCTTTAATTTTCTTTAAGGTGTTGGCAGGCAGCAAAGATGCATTCTCACTAAAGCAGATGAAAATAAAACGATCGAGCAGTTTCTGGGTTTTTGATAAAACAGTCAACTCGTCTTTCCATGGATTTTTTTGCTTGATATGTTCAAACAACTCCATTCTGATGGCTTGTATGTTTTTTGAAAGGATTTCCATATCCTTCAATTTATCTTAGCCCGTTAAAAACTCGACAACGCCGGCATTTTTCCATCATACTTTTTTTCGGTCATGAGTTTCAACATAAAATCGGCAACATCGGCCCGCGGAACGCTTCTGGATGTCGGATTTCCCAGATTAACCTTGTAGGTATTGGTTTTTGGAGAATCGGTAAGTCCGGTTGGACGGATGATAACCCAATCAACCTTACTCTCTTCGATAATCTTCATTTGCCGTTTCTTATCCTCGAAAATATGATTCAGAAACAAGGGCATAAATATTTTCCCGAACCAGAACCCGCCATCGTTTCCAAGGATTCCGGCAGAGGACATACAAATAAACCGTCTGACGCCCGTGGCATCCATTGCCCGGAGAATATTTCCGGTTCCATCGGATAAAATCGTGTTTGGCTTGTTTTTGTCAACCCCCAACGCGCAAAGAACTGCCTCCTGCCCTTCAACTGCTTCCAAAACCTTGTTGTAATTCATTACGTCGCCTTCCACAACCTTGAGCCGTTGATGCTGAATAGTTACTCTTGTTGCTTTACGCGTAAAGGCTGTCACCTGATGTCCCTGGTTAAGAGCCTGATAAACAATAAGAATCCCGGTTTTTCCACTTGCGCCGAATACAGCTATTTTCATTTCAGATTTTTGCACTAAGTTATAAAAAAACTCCGCTCATATTGTCCCTATTTCCCCTAATAACCTTGTTCAGCTCCCTCGCCATCTTGCCCAATTAGAAAATACCATATCTTTATCAAAAATTTCCAGGTGTCGGGAACAAGCCTTTTCCGGAAGAAATCAATTAACAAAATCCTTAGTGACGCCCGGTCAGCCGACGGGCAGGGATCGTCCTTAAAACGCAGCCTTACTGTTATTGACCTCACAGCGCTTGGCATTGCCGCAGTAATAGGGGCAGGTATTTTCAGCACAATCGGGACGGCGGCATCAACCGGCGGACCGGCTGTATCATTGCTGTTTTTATTTACTGCGATTGCCTGCGGTTTTTCCGCCTTGTGCTATGCCCAGTTCGCTTCCATAATTCCCATTAGCGGAAGCGCCTATACTTACGCTTATGCAAGTTTCGGCGAACTGATCGCCTGGATAATCGGTTGGGATCTGATTATGGAATATGCCATTGGTAACATTGCCGTAGCTATCTCCTGGTCTGATTATTTTACCGGCTTCCTCGGCGGAATCGGCATTCATGTACCTGCATACCTCGGCATTGATTACCTTTCGGCTGCACGGGGTTTTCATCTGGCTTCAGCAGAATTGTTAAAAGGAATCCCTTTTTCGGCGCTTCCGGATGTACAGCAGGTTGCGTGGTTTGCGTGGCAATCTGCTCCGGTTATCGGCAGTGTCAGGATTATTGCAGATATTCCGGCATTTTCGATCGTTGTGTTCATTTCAGTCCTTGTATATATTGGGATTTATGAAACAAAAGTTGCAAGCAACATCATGGTTTTGCTTAAAATCGGCGTACTTCTGCTCATCATTGTCCTTGGCTATTTCTACGTAAATCCTGCAAACTGGCATCCGTTCGCTCCCAACGGGGTTTCCGGAGTGTTAAAAGGCGTATCCGGGGTGTTTTTTGCATACATCGGGTTTGACGCTATTTCAACTACGGCGGAGGAATGCAGGAACCCCCGAAAAGACCTTCCAAGGGCAATTATCCTGGCGCTTATCATCACTACAATCCTTTATATCCTTATCAGTTTGGTACTTACCGGAATGGTACACTACAGCGAGCTGGCAGTTGGCGACCCGCTGGCGTATGCCTTCCAGAAACTGCATCTGACCAGACTTTCCGGAATTATTGCCCTGAGTGCAGTGGTCGCCATGGCAAGTGTGCTGCTTGTTTTTCAGGTAGGGCAGCCCCGGATATGGATGAGCATGAGCCGCGACGGGCTGCTTCCAAAATCATTTTCAAAGATCCATACCAGGTTTAAAACACCTTGGTTTTCAACAGTCATTGCCGGAATCCTTGTAGCCGTGCCTTCACTTTTCATGAACCTGACCGAAGTTACCGATTTGACGAGCATCGGAACCCTGTTTGCCTTTATCCTCGTTTCAGGCGGCGTACTTGTACTTCAGGCAGGATGGAAAAAAGATAAAAGTCCTGCCTCCGAACACGGATTTCAGGTTACTTACTTAAACAGCAGGTACTTTCTCCCGATAATCTGGGCAGGCGTTTTGACGGCGCTTTATTATTGGAACCGGCAGGAAATCCTCAACTTTTCCAGCCGTTGTTCTGAACCTTCGGGGATGAACTGGCTGATTAATGATGGTTGGACAACAATCAGTCAGAATTTTCCAATCATTTTGTTTATTATCACTGCTGTTATTCTTACCTGGTTCGCCATCAGGAAAGAATTTTCCCTTATTCCGGCGCTTGGATTGCTTACAAACCTATACCTGATGGCACAGCTTGGGATTACCAACTGGTTGCGCTTTCTTCTTTGGCTTGCCATCGGTTTGGTGATTTATTTTAGTTATGGAAGGAGACATAGCAGGCAGAGAAACATCGAGATATCGAAAGCGTGAAATACGTATAAGTTCAAGGTTCAAGGTTCAAGGTTCAAGGTTCAAGGTTCAAGGTTCAAGGTTC
>JBAXRP010000412.1:0-2891 GCA_037131145.1 Bacteroidota bacterium | reverse complement strand
GTATATCAGGAGCAGGTTATGTTGCTGTCGCAGGAACTTGCAGGTTTCACTAAGGGAATGGCTGATTCGCTGCGAAAAGCCATGGGAAAGAAGATTGAAACCATGATGAGTGAACTGAAACCCAAATTTTTAGACGGTTGTAAAAATAATGGGCACCAGGAAGAGGTGGTTAAAAAGATATGGGAAGACTGGATGGCCTTTACCGATTATGCTTTCAATAAATCACATTCAGCATGTTATGCCTATGTGGCTTACCGGATGGCCTATATAAAGGCACATTTTCCGTCTGAGTTTATGGCAGCGGTTCTCAGTCGGAATTTGACTGATCTGAAAGAAATCACCCTTTTTCTGGATGAATGTAAGCGCATGCATATTCCGGTTTTGGGGCCGGATGTGAACGAAAGTTCCACAGCTTTTGTGGCCAATAAAAAAGGAGAGATCAGGTTTGGCATGGCAGGCATTAAAAATGTGGGGGAAGCTGCTGTAAGGAGCATTGTTGAAGAAAGAATAAAAGGAGGTGCATATTCCAGTATTTTTGACATGACGCGCCGGATAAATTCCCATTCCGTGAATAAACGGTGCATGGAGTCACTCGCCAAAGCCGGTGCATTCGATTGTTTTGAAAATACACACCGGGCGCAATATTTTTTTCAGGAGAACAGTGATGACATAGTCTTTCTGGAGAAAATTATCCGTCATGCAACAGATTACCTTGCGCGCAGGGATTCTATGCAACAATCGTTGTTTGGTGATACTGAAGAAATTCACTTTAAGGAACTTACCTTGCCTGAATGCCGGCCATGGTCAAAGCTTGAGCAATTGAAATTTGAAAAGGAGGTGGCCGGTTTCTACATGAGCGGCCATCCTCTTGATGATTACCAGTTTGAGTTGGAACAATTCTGTAACAAAACAATCGAAGACCTTAAACAGGATTTAAAGCCATTAAAGGGAAAAGAAGTCACCTTTGCAGGGATCGTGATCGAGGCGAACCATAAGATCGGAAAGACCGGAAAACCTTATGGATCCTTTGTTGTCGAAGATTATTTCAATTTCATCTCGCTCACTATGTTTTCTGAGGAGTACCTCAAATGGAAACATATGCTGGAAGAAGGGCAGTATGTCTTTCTCAAAGCGCGCATTGAATCAAGATTCGATAACCCTGATCAGATGACGATCCGGATCAACCAGGTTACCCTTCTTTCGGAAGTTATGGAAAAATTTTCAAAAGTGCTTACACTTACCCTCGATATCATTGAGGTTACGCGCGATATGATCGAAAAGTTGCACCAGGCTGCAAAGCAGTGTAAGGGAAAATGCCATATACGCATCAGGGTCCAGGATCCGGTTGAAAACATCACCATCGATCTGCCATCCAGAAAATACAGGGTAAACCCCAGGGAAATGATCCGGGCTATAGCTGAGATGCCTGAAATTCAAATAAGGGTTTTTGGGGAACCAACATAATTACTAATTACTAATTACTAATTACAAATTACTTTGTGACTCTGTGACTTTATCACTCTTTGACTTTATAACTTTGTGCCTCGGTGACTGTTTTAATCTGAAAGGTTTTTTGTAATTTAGCAACCTGAATTTAACTCAATCTTAAAGTATTTTCATATGTTCGAGACATTAACGGATTCAAATTTTGAAGAAAAAATTATTAAAAGCGATAAACTTGCTTTAGTTGATTTGTCAGCCGAATGGTGTGGACCTTGCCGGATGGTATCTCCGATTATTCATGAACTGGCCGCCGAATACGAAGGCCGCATTGTGGCAGGAGAACTCAATGTTGATGATAATCCTGCAACCACTGCGCTGTTTAAGGTCCGAAATATTCCTACTGTTTTGTTCATCAAAGGCGGACAGGTGGTTGACAAGCAAGTCGGTGCTGTTCCCAAGGCATCGTATAAGGCCATGATAGAAAAATATATTTAAAGTAGTAAGGTAGCTCGCTGCCTCGCTATTTCGCTATTTTCCCATGTCCCCCTCGATAGAGCAATCCCGTCTGGAGCAATTTTCCTCCCTTGAATTTCTGGCCCGCCAGGTGGTTGAAGGGTTTATTACGGGGTTGCATAAAAGTCCGTTTCATGGTTTTAGTGTAGAGTTCGCCGAACATCGGTTATACAACACCGGAGAATCAATCCGGTCGATTGACTGGAAATTGTTCGGACGCACCGACCGCCTGTACACCAAGCGTTATGAAGAGGAGACCAACCTGCGATGCCAGATATTTATTGACAATTCGTCATCGATGTACTACCCGGTATTGTCCAATCCTGATATAAATCACCCCAACAAGATCACCTTTTCGGTTTATGTCGCCGCTGCATTGCTCTATCTTTTCCGTAAACAGCGGGATGCTGCCGGTATCAGCGTTTTTTCCAATGCTGTTGAGTTGTATACGCTGACAAAATCAAATCCGGTTCATCACAGGTATCTCTATACCGAACTGGAAAAGTTACTCCTTCCACGGTCGCCCGAAGAACATAAGGGAACCAATGTAGCCCAAACCATTCATGAACTCGCGGAGCGGATCCATAAACGTTCGCTGGTGATCATTTTCAGTGATATGTTTGATAAATCCATACAACCTGAAGATTTGTTTTCAGCCTTACAGCACCTGAAACACAACAAACACGAAGTCATTCTTTTTCATGTTGTTGATAAAGGCAAGGAGCTGGAGTTTGATTTTGAGAACAGACCCTATAAATTTGTTGATATTGAAACCGGTGAACAGTTAAGGGTTCATCCGTCAAAGCTCAGGGAAAAATATGTGGAATCGCTTGCCAGATTCAGAAACGAACTGAAACTCCGATGTGGGCAGTACCACATTGATTTGATTTAAGCCGACATCAATGCCGGTTTTGAGCAGGTACTCCTGCCATACA
>JBAXRP010000411.1:0-2900 GCA_037131145.1 Bacteroidota bacterium | reverse complement strand
AAAAAAACTGATTGTCAGAATTAATAAGTGACGGATCATACAGAAACGGATTACACAAACAAAAGTATAATAAAAGCCTATTCCCCCATTGTCTTTCAACAATATAAAAAATATAATAATCGCACTAAGATGATTACCTTTTTTATAACCAACCGATTAATTTACGTAACAGGTCTAAAAAAATTTTGATAAAAAAAGATTCCGGCAATGATTACCTTTTTGAATCAGGAAAGATCAATTAATAACCAACCAAACTATTAACAATTAAAATTCAAACAAAATGGGCTTCCTTAACTTTTTAGACCGGAATGCATTAAAGATTCAAATCACCTTTCACGAATTTGAAAGAGAAATAAACAGTTATGAGGAAACGGCAAAAACCTGCAACATTTCTATCAGCTTGTCGAATCCTCAGGATTTAATCCGTCACCTGGAGCGGAAATATTCAGAATTCAGGGAGTTGAGAGAAAAATGTTTTACAGAGGTCACTTTCACTCAAAAGTCACGAGTTCTTTCAATGAGTGAAGCTGGGAAATACATGCTCGATAAAATTAACATGATAAAATTAAACCACAAATTTTAAAACTTGAAACTATGACATGGCTATGGGTAATATTAATAGTTGCTGCTATCGGAGGAATCTTGAGCTATTTATCATCCGGTAAAGCAGAAGATGGAGTGGCCGGTGCGGCTGCCTCAGGAGCAGGATGTGCGATACTGATTTTTCAAATCTTTTTAGCGTTAGTCGGGATATTGGTCTTTCTTAAAATCGCAGGGTGGCTTTTCAGTTAAATAATAATAACAATTTAAAAACTATTTGAAATGGGAATTTTTGATGCAATAAACAGAACACGACAATTTGGCGCCGATGTAATCGCAGTTGAACGGTTGACGAAAGAGATTTATCAGGATTTGGATTCACTGGTTATCGAAATAGACCGGTCAAACGGGGTAGTCAGCCAATACCAGGCTGCAATATTCAAAAGTATCGGCAGAAAGTTCAAAGAGTTGACTGAACATTCGGAAAATATGGGTACAAGATTTTCAGGCATCAGCGTCCAATTTGGGCCACAAAAAATGCTGCTGCCAGGTGCTATCATGATGATAATGCGAATAACCATCGATATTGAACAATCGACAGGTTATTCTTTTGGCATCAATTTTGGCTCTTGAAGAAAGATTAGTTTCTAAAGATTACTGTCTAACCAACAATGAAAAAGGTTATACTTAAACTATCAATCAGTACAATATCAATAATTTGGGTTGTTGTACTTATAATCGTGGCACCGTTTGAATGTGCGGATCAGGGAATCATTGGCCGGTTTCCTGGGTTTTATTTTATCTGCCCATTTCTCAAGATCATCCATGGTCTGACCTGCCCCCGGAAAATCTGAAATATCGTAGCACTGAATTACATTCCATTCATCGGTTTCCTTTTGGAGGAAATGGAACTCATCTCCATTGGTCCATAAGCCAAATTCACAATTTTCAGAAGCCTCCAAAGCGGCCTGCAAGGTTGCTTCCACCCCTTTTTTACTGTCTTTGGCCTTGGTTTTATCATCCTGTACCACACAAATGCGGATGAGGCAATCGGGATCATGCGGTTTTCCGGCTTCAAAAACCACAAGGTCAATTTTCATTCGCTTACTTTTTCCTTCCATATCGGTGTAAGGAAAATAAAAATCCCGCTCCATGTCGCTCATTTAAAAGCCATACTCCTCATTGAGCATGGCAATCATCGATTGCAAAGTGAGCTCCTTACTCTTTGCCGGCTTGACCTGGTCCGTCAGTGCACAAATGATTTGATTATCGTCGAGTACAATTTCTTCGTTGGTTTCTGTTGATGCCATAATTTCACTGTTTTATTTGCTCAATTCATTTGCAATGGAAAGAAAACTATTGTAAATATCTTCGTATTTATGTGCCCCATGTGTTTCAAGGATTTGATTGATCAACATGCTTTCCTCCTGTTTTTCAATTTCGCTGGTCAACATTTCCCGGATTTCCTGCAATATTGCCGGGTTTACCTGGAGAATATCTTTGATATCCCTGCCCATCAGGGATGCTCCGGCAACGAGTGTTGAAAAATCTTCAGCTTCATACAGATCATAGTGATCCCTGGCTGCTCTTTCCTCATTAATTTCGAGGTAATTGGCCAGAATGAATGCCATATCCTCTGCATCCCGATTTGTTTGCAGGTATCGGTCGTGCCAGGCATTCAGTTTTAATATGAAGATTCCGGGTAAGGTGGCCACGTAAATTTCCAGGTCATCATCAATCATAACCAGGATGGAACGTTTGACCACTTCCGCTAAGCCTGCTACCGACATGGCATGGATATCTTCTGGTGGCCAATAAATGTGATGATCAGCCTTGGCAATATTTCCAAAAGGGACAATATCAACCATATAGACATCCTTATACCAAAATCTTTGCTGCTGAGATTTTGATTTCCGGAATCCTTCTACTTTACAAAGCAAATCTGAAATCTCCTGGTACCTGCTCCAATCGGGAATTGCAATGGCAATATCGAGGTCGTTGGTCTCTCTGCCGGGGTGCTGATGGTGAATTCCTGAAAGGACGATATCCCGCGCAGTGGCGCCAATAATGTAAAAATCTTCGCCGATGCCCTTAAAGAATACGGTTAATACCTTTAGGAGCCCCTTTAATAAAGAATTTTTTAACCGATCACTTGATATACTGTAGTTCATTTTCGAGAATCATTTTTGCTGTTTCTACATTTCTGTCACTCCCGCTGCTCATCAGGTCGGCGTATATTAAAAGGGGAGGAAGTCCCTGATAACTTTCGGAATCCCAGAAGATATCCAACAGTTCTACATTACCATTTTCATCCGGGATCAGATCGATCTCCTTAAATGTTTGCCAGTTACGATCTGTAT